>CAYZQQ010000144.1:0-7607 GCA_964480075.1 uncultured Anaerolineaceae bacterium | reverse complement strand
ACAACCCCGCTACACGTCTCTCCTGTGATCTCATCGGGAGGGTGTTTACTTGCAAAAGTGCTTCGGATAGCATCGACTATTTCGGTGCGCCCGCCATAATTGAAGGCAACATTTAAGATGAGCCGGTTATTATGGGCTGTTTTTTCGACAGCTTGCAAAATTTCTTTTTGGGTGCGCGGGGCGATACCGTCCATTTTTCCCAGATGACGCACGCGAACGCCGTTTTTGTGCAACTCATCTAATTCGCGATTAAAGTAATAATGCAATAGACTCATTAATCCTTTTACTTCTGTTTTCGGACGTTTCCAATTTTCGGTGGAAAAAGCGTAAATGGTGAGGATTTTTATGCCAAATTCCACCGCACTTTCGATAATAATCCGCAGATTTTCGGCGCCGGCGCGATGCCCCATCGTGCGCGGATAGCCGCGCTGTTTTGCCCAGCGTCCATTGCCATCCATAATGATGCCCACATGAAAGGGTACTTTGGGTAAAGGGAGATATTCACTTTGCGATGGGTGCTCTGCCGTTATGGCATGTTGATCATCCATAAATCCCGCTTGCCGCTAAATCGACATAATTTCTTCTTCTTTGGTTTGCCCAATTTCTCCGACTTTTTTCACGTATTTATCGGTGAGTTTTTGCAGGTCTTCTTTGGCATCATAAAAATCGTCTTCGGAAATCATTTTTTCTTTTTCCAGCTCGCGCATGCTGTTCAGCGCATCACGGCGATGGTTACGGACGGCTACCCGTGCATCTTCCACCCGTGCGTGTACCTGCTTTGCCAAATCTTTCCGACGTTCTTCGGTGAGTGGGGGAATTTGCAGTCGGATGAGCTTGCCATCGTTGTTGGGTGTAATTCCCAGATCCGATTGTTGAAGCGCGCGTGCTATATCTTTAAGGGCACCGGGGTCAAAGGGACGAATGGTGATGAGTTGCGCTTCGGGAACGGAGATGAGCGCCAATTGCTGCAAAGGGGTGGGGGTTCCGTAATAATCCACCCGTATTTTGTCAACCAATGAACTGGAGGCGCGTCCGGTTCGGATAGCCGCGAGTTCATTAGCCAATGCCTCCGCAGTGTTTTCCATAGATGCTTTGGTTTCGTTCAATACCGCTTTAATCATGGGAGCCTCCTTTGGTTGGCGCGATGGATGCAATTTAAAATTGTGCTGATATTTTAGCACAAAGTTCAATTATGGGCAGATAAGGGTTCCCACTTTTTTGCCTTGTACGGCTTGGCGCACGCTGTCGTTTTCCCACAAATTCAAAACGATGATGGGGAGTTGGTTTTCCATGCAGAGGGTAAGGGCGGTGCTGTCCATAACTCGCACGCCGCGGTTTAAGGCTTCAATGTATGTGAGCTGGGCTATTTTTTGGGCAGAGGGATTGATTTCGGGGTCGCTGTCGTATACGCCGTCAACTTTGGTGGCTTTAATGAGCACTTCGGCATCAACTTCCATCGCGCGGAGAGCGGCGGCGGTGTCGGTGGTAAAATACGGGTTGCCGGTACCCGCGCCCAAAATGACGACGCGCCCTTTTTCCATATGGCGGATGGCGCGCAGGCGGATATACGGTTCTGCCAGCGCTTTCATTTCGATGGCAGTTTGTACGCGGGTGACGATGCCGTGTCGGGTGAGCGCATCGGCGAGGGCGAGCGAGTTCATCACCGTGGCGAGCATGCCCATTTGGTCGGCAGTGGCGCGTTCCATGCCGTGTGCCGCGCCATCTTTCATACCACGCCACAAATTACCGGCGCCAATAACGATGGCAATTTGTACATCAAGGTCTTTTATCAGCTTTATTTTTTCTGCCAGAACATTGGCGGCATTGGGGTCAATACCGGTACCTTGGGGCGTAGACAGGGCTTCGCCCCCCAATTTTAACAAAATACGATGATATTTGGGAATGCTCATCGGCTGCTCCTAAATATGGGGTATTGAAAAAAAGCCGGAGAAAGGTTTATCTCCGGCTTTTGAGGACGTTAGCTTGCGCCTAATTCAAAGCGCGTAAATCGGTTTATTTTCACGGTGGTGCCGAGTTGTTTGCCCGTTTGCGCCAGCAGTTGGTTGATGGGAATGCTGTCATCTTTAACGAACAACTGATTCAGCAGGCAGATTTCTTTGAAAAATTTATTCAAGCGACCTTCAACGATACGTTTTTTAATGTTCTCGGGTTTGTTTTCACTTTCGAGTTGTGCCAGATAAATGTTGCGTTCTTTTTCAAGCACATCCGTCGGTATATCGTCTTTGGAAAGATATTGCGGGCGGGCGGCGGCGATTTGCAGGGTTATGTCGTGCGCCAATGTGTTTAGTGCGTCACCCTCCGAGGTGGCATCATCCACGCCGAGTTCTACCAGCACGCCAATTTTTCCGCCAAGATGAACGTACCCTTCGATAACGCCCGCGCCCTGTTGGGTATAGCGGACAACGCTTCGCAGCACAATGTTTTCACCCAGTTTGCTGATGGCTTCTTGCACGGTATCGGCAACAGTTTTTTCGGGGTTGCTCATTGACGGTGCTGCCAGCATCGTGTCAGCTGAAGTCAATTTCGGATCGCTGAGGACCTGATGTGCCAAGCCCTCGGCAATGAATTTAAAGTTATCCGTGCGTGCCACAAAGTCTGTCTCGCAACTTACGGCAACGAGCGCAGCGTTTTTGCCGTCAACCAGCGCCACAACCAACCCTTCGTTTGCTTCGCGGCTGGCTTTTTTGGCGGCTTTTGCCAATCCTTTTTCGCGCAGAAATTCCACGGCTTTGTCAAAATTGCCGTCGTTGGCTTCTAATGCCTTCTTGGTGTCGAGGATGCCCGCTCCGGTTGCCTCGCGTAATGTTTTAATCATAGCTGTGGTAATAGCCACGACGTGTTCCTCCTAATGTTACAATGAATTATTATGCTTCTTTCGTTGGTTCGTCGGCGGGGACGGTAGTTTCTGCTTCAGTCTCCACCGCATCTGTTTTACCGGTTGCTTCGCTGACGACTTTTTCTGTTTCGCTCTTCGCTTCAGTGGCTTGAAGTTTTGCCAGGGTGCTGGGTCCCAGATAACGCGATATGTCTTCGTCTCCGCCAATCTCGGTTTCTTCCACTTCAGCTTCTTCTGCGGCTTGAATGGCATGCCCTTCAAGCACGGCATCAGCCATTTTAGAGACCATCAACCGGATAGCGCGAATAGCATCGTCGTTAGAGGGGATGATATAATCAATGGGGTCAGGGTCGCAGTTGGTGTCAACCATTGCCAGAATGGGGATACCCAGTTTGTTGGCTTCTTGCACGGCGATGTCTTCGCGGCGAATGTCGGCGATGAATATCAAATTGGGCAGCCGGGTCATAGTTTTCAATCCACCCAAACGACGATTCAACCGGACGATTTCCTTTTCTTTTGAAAGGGCTTCTTTTTTCACCAGCCGAGAAAATTCACCGCGCACCTGCTGTTTTTCCAGTTGCAGCAGATAGTCTATCCGCTGACGAATGGTACGCCAGTTTGTCAGTGTGCCACCGAGCCAGCGCTGCGTGACATACGGCATACCGCAGCGTTCTGCTTCTTGCTGCACGCTGTCTTGCGCCTGCCGTTTGGTGCCGACAAAAAGCACGGTGCCGCCGCCTGCGGCTATATCAGTAACCAACTGATAGGCTTGGTCTAGCGCGCGAAGAGTTTGTTGTAAATCGAGAATGTGGATGCCGTTGCGCTGGGTAAAAATGTAAGAGCGCATTTTTGGATTCCACCGCGGGGTGCGGTGTCCAAAGTGGACGCCTGCTTCAAGCAGGGATTTCATGGGGACTACGTGTTGAGCCATATTTCCTCCGTTGTTTCCTTCGCCTTTTCTGAACACCCCAATGGGGCACAGAGTTCTTGGAAAAGGCGTGTGAGATAATCTTTCCAACGCAAAAGTGTAACACAGGGCGGAATGATAGGCAAAAACATCGATAGAAAATGTCCGTGAATTAACGGCTTAAATTTCACCCTGACTTGGGCTTGTGCTATACTATTGGCAGTAATAAAGATGACTTAGAGAAGGTGAGGAGAAAAATGGCAGTTTCAACTGATTTGCTGGAAATCTTGCGGTGTCCATACTGTGTCAGCGGCGAAACTCGCAAACCGGGCGATGACCCCGGTCAATTAGAATTGGTTCGCGATGGGGCGTGGCTTATTTGCTTGGAACCAGATTGCGGACGCAAATACCCCATTAAAGAAGACATTCCGGTGATGCTGATTGAAGAAGGAGATAAATGGCAGCATACACCGGTCGATGAGCTGCCGGAGCCGGGTGACTTGGTCGAATAGCCCTGTGATTTTAGGAATGACTGCCTCTTGCCACTGGGCAAGGGGTTATTTTTATGTCGCAGACAGAGGTGCGCGATGAGAAAATTTTGGCTGATATTGCTAGCCGTTGGGCTGTTGGGGGCAACATCCGTGTGGGCGCAGTCGCCCATAACCGTGACGAATCAAACCATAACCAGCGAATTCCGAAACGATATTACGGTGTCAATTTCGGCGCAGGGACAAACCAATATTACCGACGTGCAGTTTTTCTATCGAGTGGTGGGGCAGCCGGCGACCACCCGTAACGCCGCCGATTTTTCGCTCGGCACGGACGTGGCGGCAAAATTTGTGGTTGACCAAACAGCCATCTATTTTCCCCCCGGCACGGCGATGGAATACTGGTGGAAATTTACCGATGCCAATGGCGAGACCCTTAAAACCGACCATCAAATGTATGAATATATGGATAACCGGCACGATTTTCAATCGCTTAGCAACGAACGTGTCACCGTATACTGGTATCAGGGTGGCGATAGTTTTGGGCAGGCGCTGTTCAGTCAAGCAAACACCGCGCTCGACCGTCTGGAAAATACCATTGGGGTAAAAGTAGAAAATCAGGTAAAAATATTTATCTACGGTTCACATCAGGATTTGCTGGACGCGATTGCGGTGGGGGCACAAGAGTGGACGGGCGGGCAGGCGTTTACCGATTTCGGGGTGGTGGTTATTGGCGTTTCACCCGGAAATCTTGATTGGGGACTGAAAGCCACCACCCACGAGTTGACCCATTTGGTTATTCATCAAGCTACCGATAACCCGTATGGCGACATGCCGCGCTGGTTGGATGAAGGGTTGGCGGTATATAATGAAGACCCCGATAAGCTCGATTCGCAATTTCAACATTCATTCGACGCCGCCGTGAAATCCAACGCGCTAATGACCCTGCAAACGCTGTCCAGCTCGTTTCCCGCAGATTCGGAACAAGCCAATTTGGCGTATGGCGAAAGCGGCGCCGCGGTAAAATTCATCATCGACACCTATGGCGGCGATGCGATGAAAAAACTGTTGGATATTTTCTCGGAAGGGGAATTGTACGATAAGGCGTTGCAGCAGGCACTGGGTGTTAACACGCACGGGCTGGATAATGCGTGGCGTGCCAGCTTGGGCGTGCCCGCACTTCCCGATTTTGCCCCGGCGCAACCGCAGAACCAACCGGTAGCGGTTGATGCCACGCCCGTTCCAACGGTTGCCGCCCAACAAGCGCAACCCACGCCGACCGCCCCGCCGCAACCGTCAAAATCGAATAGATTGCCGTGCGTCAGTGGCGTGCTGCCGCTGGCGATTTTGGGAATGGTGCTGGTTACCCGTCGAAAACGATAGCTTCAGGGAACATAAAGAGAAAGAGCGGCTCGGTTGCACAACCGAGCCGCTCTGTTGATTCAACGGTTGTTTAGCCAGCGCTCCAGCCGCGAAATCCGCGGTGCGCCGCCATAATCCTCAAAGCGCACAACGGTTTGCCCCACAACAAAGAAAATCACGGCGATAGCCGCCGATAACGCGGTTGCCGGGGAGAAATTCTCCACCCACCGACTGCCCAGCGCCACCAGCGGCACGCCAATTGTCAGCGTAATTAACTTTGCTTTCATCGATGCACCCCCTGCAATTGGGTTTCGGCATTATTGTATGCCGTCGGGGGGCAAAAGTCAGTAAAGTTGCCGTGAATGTATTGCTGTTATTCAGGATGAGTAGTTTCATCCTGCACGGAATCTATCGGCGTTAAAATACCGCGTAACAGGTCAATGGGCACCGGGAAAATAATGGTAGAATTTTTCTCTACCGCAATTTCGGTCAATGTTTGCAGATAGCGCAATTGAATGGTTGCCGGTTCTTTGCTGATGTTGTGGGCGGCTTCCGCCAACTTCTTTGAAGCTTCAAACTCACCGGCAGCGTGGATGATTTTGGCGCGTTTCTCCCGCTCCGACTCCGCTTGCCGCGCCATCGCGCGTTGCATGGTTGCGGGTAACTCCACGTCCTTTACTTCCACCAATGTCACTTTTATGCCCCACGGTTCGGTTTGTTCATCGATAATCAGCTGAAGTTGGTTGTTGATTTTTTCCCGATGCACCAACAGTTCATCCAACTCGCTTTGACCAATCACATTTCGCAGCGTGGTTTGGGCAATTTGCCATGTGGCGCGGCGATAATCTTCAATTTTCACAATGGCATCTTGCGGGTTGAGTACATAAAAATACACCACCGCATTCACTTTGAGCGTGACATTATCTTTGGTGATGGCTTCCTGCGACGGCACATCAAGTGTGACCACCCGCAAATCAACCTTTATCATCCGGTCAATAATGGGAATGAGAAAAAATAACCCCGGTCCCTTTGCCCCTATCAATCGTCCCAGCCGAAAAATGACGCCCCGTTCGTATTCTTGCACCACTCGCACCGCCAGCGATAAGAATATCAGCAGAATAAAAATGCCCACGCCGCCAAAACATGCCAGACTGGAAAGTACGTTTCCCATAAAAATCCTCCTTTAAAAGGGTGTTGGTCAATTAAACTCGTTTCAGTTATTATACATCATCCTGATGCAACCTTCAATCTTTCCACATCGTAAGGGTGTATTTCACTTTTGGGGCGAACTTAACGGCGCACAACCATGTGCCATGTCATTCCGGAAATTTCCGCAGGAAATTATCCGGAATCCAGAAAAAGAAAGATGGATTCCCGCGAAAGCGGGAATGACATTCGGTGAAACTCATTCATGAAGCGAAACTTGCCCTCAAACTGAACTACACTCATACCGTAAACTTTTGCCGATTTCAATAAATAATGCTATGGTCATACCAATTGCACGGAGGATATACGATGAAAGAACAATTGGCTCAGATGATTCAGTCTGCACTTAAAAATGCACAACAGCACGACGATTTACCCGCTTTTGATATTCCCCCCATCATTATTGAACGTCCAAAAGACACCACCCACGGTGATTATGCCTGTACCGTGGCGCTGGGATTGGCGCGGGTGGCGCGTATGGCGCCGGCGAAAATTGCCACTGCAGTATTGACGCATCTGCAAAAGCCCGATTTTGTGGCAGAGGTATCGGTGGCGGGACCCGGTTTCATTAATATTCGGCTGGAAACAACATGGTTTGCCGCACAGGTTCAGCGCGTGCTGGATGCCGGTGACGCTTTTGGCACCAGCGCCGCCGGTCACGGACAGCGGGTGCAGGTAGAATTTATCAGCGCCAATCCTACGGGACCGCTCACGTTTGGTTCCGGTAGAAATGCGGTGCTGGGCGATGCGCTGGCGTCGGTGTTGGCTGCCGCCGGATATGAGGTAG
>CAYZQQ010000143.1:3725-7639 GCA_964480075.1 uncultured Anaerolineaceae bacterium | reverse complement strand
TGCAATCTGTGTTCTATCAGCCACTTTGCAGCCGGTTCACACCGGGAATTGCTGATTGATTAACTCTGGACCCAAAACAAAAAACCCCATCGGTAGACGATGGGGTGGTTATACAGCGTAAAAATCAAACGGAATTTCGTTTAACGACTCCCCATCACTATCGGTATGCAACACATCATTGCCATACAACACATGTTGCCGGCGGCGCACATCTTTTGAAAATTGACGGAGAATGGATAGCTCATATAAATTCCTTATTAACTGATGGTTCGAGATTATAGACCCAAATTCATTCCAGCGCAAATCCAATTTTTTGGCGGCGGGGACGATATTGCACCCTGCTTCTATGGCAGAGGAAGACGCATTTCGGCGCACAGTTTCTCGGCGTAAGCCAGGTGGAGGGGGTATTCGGGATGTCTGGCGGAAACGTGATGGACAAATTCGGCATGAATAGCGGCACTGCGGAAGGTCATCTGCAGCGATTCGGCGGCGGTGAGCGCTTTGTGCCACGATGCCATCGCCCGGCGAGGGTGATGCTTTAACCATGCCAATGTGCCGCGCAACTGCAAGGCGGCTGGTTGCCCAATGGGAAACACATGAGCAAAAGCGCGCAATTCGGCAACGGCTTTTTCTGCGTTTTCAACCAGTATTTTATCTGTGGAGTCCATTTCCCACAGCCGGAGAGATGCCCACGCCAGCGATACATATCCTTCCAGCGATGAAAACGCCGCCGGTGATGTCTCGCTTTCCAGTTGCAAACATTTTTCTACTGCCCGGATTGCCGCATCATAATGTTGCTGCCGCACGTGAGTTTCCGCCAAAAGACCATAGCAACTAATGTCGGTTCCAAAATCATCCACTTTCAACGGCAATTCAAGGGCGGTATGGATATATGATACCGCTTCATCCAGCCGTCCCAGCGAAAGGAAGTTTTTCGCTTGCCCTGCCAACCCCCAGCGTTGCACCTGCACATCCCCGCGTTTGCGCGCTGACACGTAAATATCCAGCCAGATTTCTGCACTGCGCCGAATATTGCCGCCGTGCAGTGCGACATACGACGGCATCACCCACGCCTCGTCACTGCGGCGGGTGTCGCCCAGTTTTTCCGCAATGGCAATGGCTTCCCGTGCTTCCGTGTCTGATGTTTGCCAATCACCGATACCGCAGTGATAAATACTGCTCACTTCCAGCACCCATGCTTTTGCCGCCGGGTGTTCAAGCTTTTGAGCAACCTCCAACGCTTTGCGCCGATAAAATCGCGCCAGCGCATGGATGGGAACCAGCCCGAATCCCAAAATCATGTTGCCATATAGCCGCGCCAGCACGCTTGAAACGCCCACCCGCTCCGAAAGGTTCATGCCGCTTAACGATGTAAATAGCATAATTGACGACGGGGTATTTTCAAAAAACAGAATCTGCCCGTACCGTTCATACGCCAACGCCGCTTCCAGCAACGCCAGCGATTCTTCCGGTGTGCGTTTGCGGCGCGGCATCCACACCCGATGCCCGATTTGCACCGCAATTTGTTTCCCCAGTGCGAGCATGCCGCCAAGGGTGAGCGTCGGTTTTCTTTGCCCCAACAATTCCAGCGTCCGCAACAAATGCGCCGAGCTTTTGGGCAATTCTCCCATGCGGAAATAGGCTTCGCCCAATTGACGATACCCCTGGGCAATGCGCGCCCGCGTCGCGGCGGGATGATGGTCCAATTTGGCGAGCGTTTTTTCCAGTATTGGGCGTAATTCGGCGTATCGGTTTTCAATTGAAAGATATACCCCGATATGGTATGTCAGTGCTTCAATTGCCGGTACATCTTCCTGTGTCAGCAGCCATTCCCATACCGCTAAAATATCATTGAATACCATCCCGACGGTTTCCAGCGCCGTCGGGTTGCGGGCTTGCACGCCGTTCAATTGGTTTTTCAGAATGTCGGAAAAATACTGGTAATGGCGCAATCGCGCGGTGTCACATTCGGCAGCGTTCGCCGCCAGTTTTTCGGTAGCAAATTGCCGCCAAAGTTGGTTCATTGCAAATTTTTCGGGGCTGTTGGATACCGCTTGCCCGATGGATACCGGCGAAAGTACGCCGCGTTCCACAAAACGCGACAGGGTGGGCATAGAAAGCTCTGCCATCGAAACAGCAGCCTCGGCAGTGAAGGGGTCGCGGAAAAGCGCCAGACGGCTGAAATGGATTTGCTCAGCGGGTGGAAATTCACGCCAGGTGTATTCCAGCACCGCGTTCAGGTTGCCCGTCGCCGAATCGGTATCCAAAAAAGATAACCCGTCACGAATTTGCGCCAGAATTTGGCAGCAGGAAAGGGAGGAAACCCAACGAGCCGCCAATTCAATCCCCAACGGAATACCTGACAGCACTTTGGCGATTTCAAGAATAACATGAATGTCAGCGGGGGCAGGGGTAAAATCGTGCTGAACACGCCGCGCATTTTGCACAAACAATTCCACCACCGGCGGCATTTCTGCGACGTCATCATCGCCGTCAATTTGAAACCCGCCCAGTTGAAAAGTGTGCTCCCAGCGTGATACCATGCGGCGGCGCGAGGTAAGCAATATTTTTAAAGCCACCGTATTTTGCAACAGATTTTCCAGCACCGGAACAGCATCTTCCAGTTGCTCACAGTTATCCAGCAATAGCAATGCTTCTCGCTTATGAAAATACCCCGCAAGTTGTGCCACCGGGTCGCCCTGTTCGCTGAAATTGAAATCCACCGCAGAGCCAATAGATTGAATGAGTGTTTCTGCGGTATGGATAGAAGCCAACGGAATGAAAAAAATGCCATCCCAAAAATGATGATGTAAATCTTCTGCCAGTTGAATAGCGAGCCGTGTTTTACCCACCCCTCCCCATCCCACAATGGTCAGCATACGGCAGTCAGCGGACATTAATTTGGCGGCAACGGCATCGAGTTCGGTGATGCGCCCGACAAAGGGTGTTGGTTGTTGGGGTAATTTTTCGCGGCGGGTATCTACACCGGATTCGATGCGCTCAAAAAGCATGCGTGTTTCTGCTGAAGGCAACACACCTAATTCGCGCTGCAACACCTCTGCGCAAGTGTGGTATTGAGCTATGGCGGCATTGCGTTGCCCCATCCGTGCGAAGGTCAGCATCAATTCGCGGTGGGCTTCCTCGCGCCAAGGGTCAATCGCCAGCAATTGCCGCCAACATTCTGCCGCCTGCGAAAATTGGTTGCGAGTTGTGTGCAGTTGAGCCAGCGTAAAAAGCGTATCCAGCATCTGGACGGAAAAATGCTCGCGCATTTGCAATGCCCATTCGCTAAAAGCAACTGCATCCGGCAGATAAAACCCCGCCAGAAATTCGCCCCGGTAATAATTGACCGCTTCCATCAGCGCGGCGTTTTCTTCTTTTGCGGATGTCACGCCGCGCGCGCGCGCCAATACCGCCGAGAAGTCAGCAATATCCAGCGTGTGGGGAATGTCGGCATTAAATTGAACCGTTGTGCGGGTGATGGAAAATTCAGCGGGGAAAAGTTTGCGCAGATTGGAAAGGGCTTTCCGCAGATTGGCTTTGGCATCGGTGTTGGGCATTTCTGCCCAGAACATTCCGGCGAGCGCGTCGCGGGTATGCGGGCGACGGGTGGTGACCAAATAGCAAAATAAAGCCAGCACTTTGTTGGTGGAAAAACTGTTGATGGGCTCTTTGTCCCGTAAAACCTGTGGCGCACCCAAAAATATAATTTGCAATGACTTTTCGGGTTCCATTTCACGATCTTTTCACGATAAACGTATAACGTATATAAAAACAGTCGGCTAATCATTTTTTCTGATGGATGTTACTATACCATATTTCAGAAATTGTTTAAAACGGTGGAGTAACGGTATGACTCAGTTTAAAACACAAATGGAAAGTAAAGCATTTTGGCTCAAATGCTGGCGTGAAAC
>CAYZQQ010000143.1:0-3625 GCA_964480075.1 uncultured Anaerolineaceae bacterium | reverse complement strand
GGAAATTTGGAAAAAAGCGGCAGCGGGGTGACGGATACCTGCAATTTTGATTTTGCGCTGTATGATGCCGCCAGCGGCGGGAATCAAGTCGGCTCAACGGTTTCCAAAAGCAGCGTTTCGGTGAGTGGCGGCACTTTCACGGTTGATTTAGATTTTGGCAGCAGCGCATTCAACGGCGATGCCCGCTATTTGGATGTGCAGGTGCAATGCAGTGGCGACGGCAGCATGGTGCCGCTTTCGCCGCGCACAGCGCTCAATGCCGCGCCGTATGCCCTGAATCTCCGTCCGGGTGCCACCGTGCAGGGCAGTGATGCGACCGGCAGGATTTTCGGCGCGGTGAATAATGACACAACGGGCTCAAATGCAGCTATTTACGGGGAATCAAAATCGGTTGCAGGCGCCGGTATTTCCGGGTGGAACACAAATAGTGGTGGCGGGTATGGTATTTATGGCAATTCCACGGCTTCCGGTGGCACACCGTATGGCGTGTACGGTGTCGCCTCCGATACCGGCAGTGCCACATCTTACGGGGTTTACGGGCAAAGTAATTCAACGTCCGGAACCGGCGTGGGTGGCAAAGCGCCGACCAACGGCGTGTATGGTGAAGCTACGAATACCACCGGCAGCACTTGGGGAGTTTACGGGAAAAGTACCTCCACCAGTGGATACGGCGTGTACTCCAACGGCAATGCCCACGTTGAAGGTCTGCTAACGTGGAAGACGTTTACCAGCAGTGTTTCCATTCCGGGGTTGGCATTCCAGCCGTTTGACAGCACAGATATCCTTGTTCGTGACCTCAGCGGCGGTGGCGTCACCCCCGGCAATGGCGTTAGTAGTCGATTTTATGCGCCGGCTCAATTACCGAACAACGCCACGGTCACAAAATTGACCTTTTACTGGGCGGACTCGTCTAATGTCAACGGTAGTGCAGCCTTATACCAAACGGATTTACAGGGAGCTGAGTCATTTATGGTTCAAGCGTTTTCCTCGGGTGGAAGTTCCGGAGGTGGCGGCGGAACAACCGTTACCAGCTCCTCGTCATCTACAAGTGTTTCAAACCCAATCATCGATAACACTCAATACAGTTATTACATTTATCTCAACCTTCCCACTGACAGTAATAGCGCTACCATCAAAGCCTATGGTGTCACCATCGAATACACCATCACCCAACCGTATTAAGGCAGGTTATGATGAGAAAACGAATTTTGTTGTTTCTGATAATTCTGCTGGCATTGGGATTAATGGCCGGCGGGGTAACACTGGCACAATCCGGCGGCGCATACGACCTGAGCTGGCACACCATTGAAGGTGGCGGCGGGCAAGCCACCGGCGGCGGGTACACGCTCACCGGCACTATTGGGCAGCCTGATGCGGCGAGCCTCAGCGGCGGCGGATACTCGTTGAGCGGTGGTTTCTGGCACAGCACCGGCAGCACCATATACGTATATCTGCCACTGGTGCTGAAATAACTTTGTAGGCACACCGTAATTTTCAGACAAAAAGTAGGGACAGAGCAATGCTCTGTCCCTGCAAAAAGGAGAAGGTATGAAAAATCTCAAACACTTGATTTTATCGGTGGCACTTGGTTTTGTGTTATTTTTTATCGGGATGGGGATTGCCTTCCACCCAAAAACTGTCCGCGCGGCGGGACCGTGGTATGTCGCCACCACGGGGGATGACACACTGAACGATTGCCTCTCGACGGGGACGGCGTGTAAAACCATCGGCGGGGCAATTGGCAAAGCTTCCTCCGGCGATACCATCAATATCGCCGCCGGCATTTACACGGAAACGAACATCATCAACGGCAAATCGCTGACGCTGCTGGGGGTAGGAATCGACCAAACCATTGTAGATGGCGGCGGTTCGGTATCCAGCATTTTTACGGTTTACTCCAATGCCGGGCTGAACATATCCAATTTGACGTTGCGCAATGGCAGCGCAGATAGCGGCGCAGCTATTTATACCTCCGGACCCACGAATATATCGCAATTACGGGTGAAGAACAACACCACGAATTTTGGCGCTATTCACGTATGGAGTACCACGGTGACCATCGCCGACAGCACCATATCCGGCAACCATGTCGGCAGCGGCAGCCGGGACGGCGTTTTTGCGGATACAAACGCAAAACTACTAATTAGCAATTCCACGTTCTCAGGCAACCAGGGGGAGTCAATCCATTTGCAAAATATCAGTACCGCCGCAATAACCAACATAACATTTAGTGGCAATGGCGGACTGGCAGCAATTGTTGTGAGCGCCAATTCAACCGCTACCATTAATGCCAGCACCATTGCCAATAATAATTCATACGGTATTCTGGACGATGGCGCGGTAACTATTCAAAACAGTATTTTGTATAACAATGATAGCACTTTTGCCTCCGGCACCGAAAATAATTGCGCCAGCAATTATGCTCTCACTCCCACATCCGGTGGGTACAATATTGATGGTGGTACATCATGTGGTTTTTCCGCCACCGGCGATATAACATCCACCAACCCGACGTTGCTCCCGCTGGGCGATTACGGCGGCAGCACCCAAACGCACGGCTTGTCGCTCAACAGCCCGGCGATTGACGCCGGTTCGCCGACCACCTGCCCCGCCACCGACCAGCGCGGCATCACCCGCCCGCAGGACGGCGACGGCGATGCTACCGCCACCTGCGACATCGGCGCGTTTGAACTGGTGCGGCAAGCGCCCATCAGCGTGACCATCACCGGCGACTCCAGCGGGCTGGTCAACAGCAATCACACTTTTGTGGCAACGGTTTCCCCCGTCACCACCACCCAGCCTATCACTTATGTGTGGCAAGCCACCAACCAAACCACCATCACCAACACGGGCAAAGGCATCACCGATGCGGTGTCATTCACTTGGACGGGCACGGGCGCACAAGTCGTCACCGTCACGGTGAACAACGGGCTGGGCACCCAAACCGATACCCACGCCTTTATCGTCACGGCGGGCACGCAAGCCATCACCGGCGTGACAATTTCCGGCGCGACATCCGGCTCGCTCGCCGGAACATACACTTTCAACGCCGATGTGCTGCCGTCCAACGCCACCCAGCCCATCACCTACACTTGGCAGGCGGATGGGCAATCGCCGGTGACACACACCGGAAAGGGCATTACCGACTCGGTCACTTTCCAATGGACAACCGAGGGAACAAAAACCATCACCGTGACCGCCACCAATGAAGTGGGGTCACAGGTGGACACCCACACCATCCGGCTGTGGAGTTGGTATGTGAACGATGCCACCGGCAACGATGGCAACGATTGCCAATCGGCGGGAACAGCCTGCAAAACCATCGGCGGGGCGGTGGGCAAAGTCGCCGACGGCGATACCATCACCGTGGCCACCGGAACCTACACCGAAACCAATATCCTGAACAAATCGCTCATCATCATTGGCGCGGGGGTTGACCAAACAGTGGTGGACGGGAATGCCGGCGGCACAATTTTCACCATCGGCGCGGGCAAAACCGTCAACATATCGGGGATGACGCTGAAAAACGGAGCGCTCGGCACCGGCGGGGCTATCATCAGCAGCGGCGATACCACCCTTTCCCAAATGAAATTCACGGGCAACACCGGTTCGGCGGGCGCAATTT
>CAYZQQ010000142.1:0-7711 GCA_964480075.1 uncultured Anaerolineaceae bacterium | reverse complement strand
TTCCCCATCAACAAACAAACCAGCGTCGCCTACGCCGTTCAACCCGGCGATGTGGTTGATGTACTGATGACCTTCTCAATTATTGACCTTGACCCGGAATTTCAAACCATTTTACCCAACAAATTCTCATTCCTGTTGCAAGACACGCAAACAACCGCCGCCGGAGAAGCCAGCAGCACATTTACGCTGAGTCCGGCGATAGACAAAGGGCGGTTAAACATTGAAAACGAACTTTTCCCGGGATTTGAATTTCCGCGCGAAGCCCAACGTCCGCGCCGGGTCGCCCAACTCACCGTACAACGCGCCAAAGTCATAAAAGTCGGCTCATTTTTAGAGGATACCCAAGCCGCCGCCCAGCAACCCGTTGCCGATGGCGCGCCAACGCCAACGCCTGTTCTGCCCGATATTGTTTCGCTGGCAGTAACACCGCAAAATGCGCTGGTTTTACTCTGGGCGCGGCAATCGAAAGCATATATGGAACTGGCGCTTCGTGCCGCCGGAGATGAACAATCAGACCATTCTACCGAAGCCGTCACCCTCCAGTATATGCTCACCCGCTTCAACATCGCCGTGCCGCCGAAGCTGGGATTTGGCATCGACAAATCGGATAATACGGCAACATCCGTCAACAGCGCACCGGTTCCCACTCCGCAACAATAAAACACACCGGCGTATATTGTTTCCTCTCTAAATAGACCCAGAATCGGGTATTGGTCAACAGCAGGCTTGACGAAATACCCGATTTTGCTAGAATTATGGTATAACTATTTTTAACAATTCTCTTACCTATTGCGAGTAACCTTATGGCTGCACTTTCAAGCTCAAACCAAACCATCAATTCAAATGCCGAAAAAATTAAAATCCTCATTGTAGACGACATTCCCGAAACGCGAGAAAACCTACGCAAACTGCTCTTCTTCGAATCAGATATTGAGGTGGTGGGCGCTGCCACAAACGGGCAAGAAGGCGTTGATATGACCAAAGAGTTATTGCCCGATGTGGTGTTAATGGATATAAATATGCCCGGCATGGATGGCATCAAAGCCAGCGAGCTGATTACCCGAAGCGCGCCATACACCCAAGTCATCATCATGTCGGTGCAAAGTGAAGCCGATTATCTGCGCCGCTCTATGCTTGCCGGCGCACGCGAATTTCTCATCAAACCTTTTTCCGGCAACGAACTCATCACCAGTGTCCGGCGAGTGTACCAGCTCAGTGTGGAACAACGCGAACGGATGGCATTTTCCACGCCGGCAGGCGGCACAGGGTCGCCCGCATCCGCCGCAGCGGAGGCAACCGGAAAAATCATCTCTATTTTCAGCCCGAAAGGGGGCGTCGGTTGCAGCACCCTCGCTATTAATTTGTCCATCGCCATCGCCAAAGGCGCTTCGGTAAAAGTGGCGCTGGTGGACGCCAGCTTGCAATTTGGCGACATTTCTGTTTTGTTAAACATGCACCCCAGAACCACCATCGCCGACCTGGCTCCCAAAGCAGAAGACCTCGACATCGATTTGGTGGAACGGGTGATGATGCCCCATTCCACCGGCATCCATACCCTGCTCGCCCCGCCCCGCCCGGAAATGGCAGATTTGGTCACGCCCACCGCATTGCTAAAAATTACGGAAAAACTGCAATATATGTACGATGTTATCGTGGTGGACATGTACAGTTCGCTGCAAGATACCGTTTTGAGTATGCTGGATATTTCTGACTTGATTGTGTTGGTCACCACGCCGGAAATTCCCGCCATAAAAAACGCCCGGCTATTTTTTGAAGTGACTGAAGCGCTGGAATACCCGCGTGAAAAAATACATCTGGTATTGAACAAAACCAACCCGCGCGTCGGTATTCGCGCCGAAGATATCGAGTCGAGCATAAAATATACCGTACAAGCCCAATTTCCGTTTGATGAATCCGCTTCGGTGCAAGCCGTTAACGCCGGTGTTCCGTATGTCGTCGGGCAAAGCAATACCGAACTGGCAAAGTCCGTGATAGCCTATGCGCAATCTATCTATAAATTGGTCACTCAACCTGTGCCATAGACTGGTCCCCCATTTAATTAGACCGGGAGAAAATAATGTCACTATTAAAACGAATTGAAAAGAGCCAAAACCCGCCGGGGCAATCATCTCGGTTGGAAGAACTCCATGCCAAACGTGCCCCATCCGTTCGCCAAAATCAGAACACTATGTCTTCTATCAAAGAACGTATCCAAGATAAACTACTGTCGGAACTTGACCCACAAATGGACATCACCAAAACCGATGAAATCCGGCGAACAATGGAAGACATGTTTAACCAGATTCTGTCCACCGAAGCGATCATTCTCAGCCGGTCGGAGCGGCAGAAACTGTTTGAGCAAATTGCCGCTGAAATTCTGGGGTTTGGTCCGTTGGAACCGCTACTGGCAGACGACTCGGTTTCTGAAATTATGGTCAACGGACCCAATCACATCTTCGTGGAAAAGAAAGGCAGATTGGTAAAAACCAACCTTCATTTTGAAAGCGATGACCACGTTTTACGCATTATCGACCGCATTGTATCACCGCTAGGACGTCGCATTGATGAAGCCCAACCGCTGGTAGATGCGCGGTTGCCCGATGGCTCGCGGGTGAACGCCATCATTCCCCCGTTGGCGCTCAATGGACCCACATTGACCATTCGTAAATTTTCCAAAACACCGCTCACCGTCGAAAATCTCATCCAGTTTGGTTCCGTCACCCCGGAAGCCGCCGAATTTTTGCGGGCGTGTGTGCTGGCACGTATGAATATTGTGGTTTCCGGAGGTACCGGCGCCGGGAAAACCACCCTGCTCAACATCTGCTCAAACTTCATCCCCGATGACGAACGAGTGGTCACCATCGAAAACGCCGCTGAATTGCAACTGGCGAAAGAACATGTGGTCACCCTTGAATCTCGTCCGCCAAATATTGAAGGAAAAGGCGAGGTTTCTATCCGCGATTTGGTCATCAACAGCTTGCGCATGCGTCCCGACCGCATTGTGGTGGGGGAATGTCGCGGTGGCGAAGCGTTGGACATGCTGCAAGCGATGAATACCGGTCACGACGGCAGTTTAACCACTGCCCATGCCAACTCGCCGCGTGACGCCATCGCCCGTTTGGAGACAATGTGCCTTATGGCAGGGATGGATTTGCCGGTGCGCGCCATTCGAGAGCAAATTGCCTCGGCAGTGGATGTGATTGTGCAACAATCACGAATGCGCGACGGCTCCAGAAAGATCATTGCCATCACCGAGGTGCAAGGGATGGAAGGGGATGTTGTGGTACTTTCTGATATTTTCGTATTTGAACAACAGGGCTTTGAAAACGGGAAGGTAATTGGACGCCTAAAACCCACCGGCTTGCGTCCCAAATTTATGGACAAGATTGAAGATGCAGGCATTCAATTGCCACCCAATATTTTTGGAGCGCGCGGCAGGTTTTAAACCGGGGAGAAATAATGGACCCAACTATTATCGTCTTGGGTATTTTACTGGTCATAGGTGTTGGTATGTCGGCATACGCCCTATTTGGACGTTCCAGCGCCAACAAAACCACCCAAGCCCGGTTGTCACAATTTGTCGGCGAAATGGGGCAATCTACCCAGATAGATGCCCAGCCAGACGAGAAACGTGGCGCAAGCCAACTCACCAAATCGATTGACGAAGCGATTGAATCGCGGGGGTTTGTTCAGAATATTCAGGAGCAATTGGCGCAAGCCAATCTGCGCATCACGCCCACCGAGTATATGCTGTTGGTATTTGTCAGCATCGTCAGCGCCGCTGCACTGGCATTTTTAATATATCGCAACATGCCGATGGCATTAGCCGGCGCGGTATTGGGCTTCTTTTTACCTCGATTTTATCTTGGCTCACGCAAACGAAAACGATTGAAAATGTTTAACAACCAATTGAGCGATGCCATCACCCTGATGGCAAATGGGTTGCGTTCCGGCTATTCTATTTTGCAGGCGATGGACAGCGTCGGCAACGAAATGCCAGACCCAATCGCCGAAGAATTTCAGCGCGTGGTGCGCGAAGTGCAATTAGGGGTATCAACAGAACGCGCAATGAACAACATGGTTCGCCGCATCCCCAGCGAAGATCTGGATCTGATGGTTATCGCCATCAACATTCAACACGAAGTTGGCGGTAATCTGGCAGAGATTTTAGAAGTAATTTCGTATGTCATCCGCGAGCGGGTGCGAATTGCCGGAGAAATTAAAACACTCACCGCGCAAGGGATGCTCAGTGGTTATATCATTTCGCTGTTGCCCATTCTCCTTAGTTTATTGCTATACGCAATGAATCACGAATATATGGGACGTATGTTTCTCCCATGTGCAGAAGGTGGTGCAACCAGTTGCGCCGCACAACCCTGCGGCTGGATTATGGCTGGAGTCGGGCTGTTTTTGATTTTAATTGGGTTCATCGCTATCCAGAAAGTAGTGCGCATTGAGATTTAGCGCTGCGTTCACCGTAACCAAACCCGTTAGAGAGGCTAAAATATGGTTTTAACACCCACCATTTTAATCATTGCGGGCATTGTTATCGTTGGAGCGGTTATATTGGTAGTGGTCGGGATTGTGTTTATGCCCAAAGCCACCTCCGGCGACGTACAATTGCGACTGGAGGAATACGCCAGCCGCACCACGCCGGTGACACTGGAAGAGCTAGAGATGTCACAGCCGTTCTCCGAACGCATCATCATCCCATTTCTGCAAAAACTGGCAAACTCTTTCGCGCAGATGACCCCGCAACAATCCAGAGAAAAAGCCAAGCGCAATTTGGAATTAGCTGGACGTCCAGTAAAAAGTCCGGAAGTATTTTTGGGCGTTAAACTTGTTGCCGCCGTTGGGCTGGGGGTTTTCGCATTTTTAATGTTGAGCATCGCCAAACAACCGGTAACCAACCGGATACTATTCTCTGGTGTCGGCGGCGTCATCGGCTACATTTTGCCGGGAGTCTGGCTCGGCAGCAAAATTCGGCAGCGGCAAGATAACATTATAAAAGCCCTTCCCGATGCGCTTGACCTGCTGGTAATTTGCGTTGAAGCCGGTTTGGGGTTTGAAGGGGCGATGGCAAAAGTTGCTGAAAAGTGGGACAACGAGCTTGCCAAAGCATTTGCCCGAGTGCTGCAAGAAATTCGATTGGGAAAATTACGTACCGATGCGTTGCGTGAAATGGAAAAAACTATGGGGGTGGCAGAAGTTACCAGTTTTGTCGCCGCCATCATTCAAGCCACTCAATTTGGCGTGAGCATTGCCAAGGTATTGCGCATTCAAGCGGAGCAAATGCGTATCCAGCGCCGCCAGCGTGCAGAGAAAAAAGCGCAAGAAGCACCCATTAAAATGCTATTCCCAATGGTCTTCTTAATTTTCCCGTCGCTGTTTATTGTGCTGCTGGGACCCGCCGTGCTGCAAATTCTAGATTCCGGGGTTATTGGCGTCTTCTAATGCGCATTGAAAACCAAACGAAAGGCACGGTGCCAACCACGCATGGCATTGTGGCAAACACGTTTTTTTCTCGGCTAAAAGGGTTGCTCGGTTCACCCCCATTGCAACTTGGAGAAGGATTGCTTCTTGTGGGCGAGAAAAGTATTCATACGTTTCTTATGGCATTTCCCATTGATGTTGTTTATATCAGTTCTAGCAAAACTGTAATTCGGCTTGACCACGCATTAGTTCCCAACCGTATTGGAAAATACGTTTCAGCATCAGCCTATATTTTAGAACTGCCCGCCGGAATGATAGACCGCACCGATACGACCATCGGTGACCAACTAACCTTTTCGATTGAATAATCACCCAATTTTATGACTCTGATACCTCAATTGGAAGCAGCATTCAACGCATTTGTGGATTTTTTATATCCACCGGAGTGCGTTATTTGCCACACCCCGGGTATTTTTCTGTGTGCTGATTGTCTTTCGCAAATTGAACCGATTGCCTCGCCATTTTGTTCCACTTGCGGCTATCCCCTGCCCTCACTTGGTGCCGACTGCTCACAGTGCTACCGATACCCCCTCCGCGCCCTCGACTCTATTCGTTCGGTCGCTTTATTTGAAGAAGGCGCGTTACGCGAAGTCATCCATTGTTTCAAGTACCAAAATATGCAAATTTTGGGAAAATCCCTTGCCCCATTGCTCACAACTTGCTATACTATCAACCAAATGAACGCTCATATTATTGTGCCGGTTCCGTTACATACAACTCGCCAAAAAGAACGGGGGTACAATCAGTCGGCAATATTGGCAAAACAACTGACTGAACAGCTTGACGTGCCCACCGATGCCACCTCACTCATTCGGCATCGAAAAACGCAGGCACAAATGACTTTGAGTGCCGCCCAACGACAATTGAATGTTGCGCATGCCTTTATGTACAGGGGCACACTTGCGGGCACAACAGTGTTGCTAATTGATGATGTTTGCACAACCGGAGCCACGCTTGACGCCTGCGCTCAAGCGTTAAAGCAAGCTGGCGCATCTACCGTCAGTGCGCTAACTTTGGCGCGAGCCGTCTAAAAATAGTTTCGGTTTAAAATCCTTACTTCAGAAAGGAGAAATACAATGGCACTGGTACTTACCGGAAAAAACATAAGCCTCTTTGAAGACACCAAAGTCTACATCGATAAGAAGGTGAGCAAGTTCGAACGATTTTTACCCGATATTATCGATACGCGGGTAGAGCTTTCTAAAGAAGAAACCAAAAGCAGCCAGGATAGATTCATCGCAGAGATTACCGTGCAAACCAAGAATAAGATATTGCGCGCCGAAGAACGGAGTCACGAATTGCGCATTGCAATTGATAAAGCCGTGGATAAATTGAACAGCCAAATTGCACGGTTAAAAGGGAAGCGAAAAAACCGCCGGCAGGCAAAAGAGACTATTCGTATGGAAGGTTTCCCAACCTTGTCGGATGAACTTTTGGACCAGTTGGAGGAAGAAACGCAGCGAAAAATCGTGCGGACAAAACAATTCTCGGTTATTCCGATGGATGAAGAAGAGGCTGTAGAGCAGATGCAATTACTTGCACATGATTTCTTCGTATTCTTCAATGCCAATACCGGGCGCGTCAATGTGTTGTACAGACGCGCCGACAATAATTACGGGGTGTTAGACCCCATTGTTGCGTAGCCCACACAAAAAGGAGCCGGTGAAATACCGGCTCCTTTTTTATGTGCGTGTATCGTATCTTCTCAAAATATCGGGGCAAAATAGTGTGTTTTTCTCGTAGGGACGCCCAATGGGCTGTCCCTGAATTATTGAGAAGATACCGTGTATCGCTATTCTAAAATCCACGGTTTGAGTACGCGAGTGTATTCAACCATGTTTTCTGCGCCAAACCACAGCGCAATTTCCGCCTGTGCGGTATCGGGACCATCGGAAGCATGTACCAAATTGCGGCCAATTTCCATGCCAAAATCGCCGCGAATGGTTCCGGGAGCGGCATCCAGCGGGTTCGTCGCGCCCACCACATTGCGCGTCATTTGAATGGCGTTGGGTCCTTCCAATACCAATGCCACCACCGGTGATGCGGTAATATATTCAATTAACCCTTTAAAAAACGGGCGTTCTTTGTGTACGGCATAATGCTCTTCCGCCAGTGACAGCGGCACTTGCAAAAATTTCATCGCCACAATTTTTAAGCCGTGTTGCTCAAAACGTGATAAAATTAGTCCGATGAGTTGCCGCTGGACCGCGTCGGGTTT
>CAYZQQ010000141.1:0-7749 GCA_964480075.1 uncultured Anaerolineaceae bacterium | reverse complement strand
CGGACAATTTACCGGAGACGCTGACGGAACCGGAAGCGGTGGAAGCGGCAGAACCCGCTGCGGAAGCGCCGGAAATTGCGGACGATGTGCCGGATTGGCTGAAAGAAGTCCACGCCACCGCGCAGGATGTCACACCCGAAGCGGTGAGCGAACCGTTATTCGGCGCTGAGCCGGACAATTTACCGGAGACGCTGACGGAACCGGAAGCGGTGGAAGCGGCAGAACCTGCTGCGGAAGCGCCGGAACTTCCGGAAGAACCGCAACCGAAAGCAGATGTGCCGGACTGGCTTGACGCACTGCGAGAAAGCACCGCCACTGAACCGTCCACACCGGAGCAGCAGGACGACGACCGGACACTGGTTGCCGATGAGCCGAATTTGTCAGCGAATGAATCGCTGCCGGATGAGATAACCGAGCCGGAAAACCCTGAAGTTTCTGTGTCGGCTGCGCCGGATTGGATGAAAGAATTACCCACCACATTGGAAGTCGATGAAGCCGACACATTCGCCGCTGATGCCCCGGCAACTGAAGAGAGTCTAGATTCGGCGCCGGCAGAATCACCTATTGCTGAAACGGAAGAGTTGTTTGCCGCCCCCGATGAATTTTTAGTGGACGTGCCGAATTGGATGCAATCACTAGATTTGGATGCGCCGGATGATTTTTCGCTGGATACGGCGGCAGATGAATTGGATATGCCACTCCCCGGTGAACCGGAGTCACAGGCAGAGCCGGACGCAGAAAAATCAGCAGAAATTGAGCCACCGGAGACCGAATCGTTGCTGAATGAATTGATTGCATTGACAGAAAGTGGCACCGCTATACCTAAAACTGACTCGCCGCCCGAATCAGAACCCGTGGCGATTTTAGAAAAAGCGGCTGCCCTGCCGATGGCTTTTAAGCCTGCCGAGCCGAAATCTGACATACCCATCGGGCGTGAACTTTTTGGCGTTTCGGTTCCTGTAGCAGATATTCCTCCGCCCAAAGCGGCATCACGGGCAGGGCGGGTGATAACCACACTGTTAAGCCTGCTATTCATTGCGCTCATCACCATTCCGCTGTTTTCACATTATAATCGCGGAGGATATCCCTTCCCGTGGTTGGAACCGTCACCCGCCGAGCAAGAAGTCATTCGCACCGAAGTGCAGACAGTGGTGGGGTCGCAACTGCCCGACGCAGTGGCGCTGGTGTCATTCGATTATACCCCGGCAACCGAAGGCGAAATGAACCCGCTGGCAACCGTCATTATCAAACAATTGTTGGGGCAGGGGATGCGTGTGGTGACAGTCAGTTTGAATCCCGAAGGGCAGGGAATGGCAACGGCGGTACTTGATGCGGTGGCGCCGGAAAAATATGGTACACGGGTGGTCAACGCGGGATATTTGCCCGGTGGTCCGATAGCTGTGCGTCAGTTGATGACCGTTGGAGCGATGGGCACCCTGCGTGATGTGGTCAGCGGGGCATCGCTGGCATCACAGACAAACTGGTCAAACGTGCCGTCACTCAATGGAGTGGGGCTGGTTGTCACGTTCAGCGATAGCGCTGATACGGCACGTTGGTGGGTGGAACAGACCACGCCTGCCACCGGTACGCCCTCATATGCGCGAATGGCAGTGGTCAGTGCGGCGGCGGAGCCGTTTGTGCGCCCGTACCGCGATAGCAACCAATATAATGCGCTGGTGGCAGGTATAAATGGCGCAGCGGCGCTGGAATCGGCGCGCCCGCAAAAAATATTGGGACCTGCCAGTGCCATGCTTGACAGCCAATCGGTGGCGCATTTGGCGATAATGATTTTGATGCTGATGGGAACCATTGCGGGATTGATTGTAAAATACGGGCAGGAGAGCGCATAACTATGGACACCATTGGGATATTGCTCAGCCTAACGCTCACCGTGATGGTACTCAGCTACATTTTTGGCGACAATCCGCTTTTTAAACTTGCCGAATACATATTTGTGGGCGTGAGTGTTGGATACGCCGTGCTGGTGGGATGGTATTTGGTGCTGGCGCCGGCACTATTTCAATTGACGCCGGGTGCGGATACGTACAATATCCTGACGAAACTTCCGCCGGCATTACTGGCATTTTTGCTCATTTTCAAAGTTCAACCGAACCAAACCCGGGCGGGTGGCGCACTGGGGTCGCTGGCGCTGGCATTCTTGGTGGGTGTGGGTGCGGCGGCGGCAATTGCCGGAGCCGCGCAGGGAACATTATTTCCGCAAACGGCGGTGGTCGCCGAAATTAATCTCAGCTCCGCCAATCTGGTGTATGCCGGTGCCCCTATGTTTTGGTTGCACAACGAATTTTTGAGCAATATTGTCATTATTATCGGAACGGTGGGGACGCTATTTTACTTTACATTCACATTTAAACCACAAGGTATGTTGTCCGGTTTCCGGGCGGGATTTGTTGATTTTTGGGCGGGCATGGGGCGCTGGGTGGTACTCATTACGCTGGGGGCACTGTTTGCCAATACCGTCAGTGCGCGGGTGGCGCTGCTCGTCAGCCGCATTCAATTTCTGGTTGATGGCGTACGGCTGCTCGGCGGTGGATAAAAAGCACAAACCAGCCATTTTAATCTAATTTGGGTTTTATTCCCCGTGGTTTGCCACGACTGTCATTCCCGCGCAAGCGGGAACCTAGAAAATGGATTCCGGAAATTTCCGGATTGACATTTTGATACCCTGCAGCTTGCTGCGGGGTATAGTCATTTAGATTTGCATCGTATGGACACAGGGTATAGTGTCCTTTTCCATTTTTGATCGCCCTAATAGTTTATTTACATAAGTTGACAAACGTTACATAATGTGTTATATTTTATGTTGAGTTTATACCCTGAACGACCGTCAACGTTGGGGCAGGCTTTTACCCGAAAAGGAGAAGTATCATGACGATTGATTTTGAGCAACCTGATGACATGGAACCAAAAGATGGTGGCAATCGCCTTTTTGTGATTCTGGCAGTTGGGTTAGCCGGCTTGATTGTTTTGGGCTTGTTGGCAATTGGTGGCGTGTTGGTGCTGCGAAATATCCGCTCACAGCAGGAACTGGCGCAAATTACTCCGCAGCCAACCCCCACGTTGGCAATTGTGGAACAAATTCCCACCAATACTCCGGCACCTACCGCAACCGCGACACAACCGCCCGCCACACCACTTCCCACTGCCACCAATACACCGGTAGTAGCACCGACCAACACCCCCAGCAGCGAAGATATGGCGGCAACAGCCACCGCTGCCGCACCCACAAATACACCTGTTCCCGTTGGAACCCCTGCCGGCAATAATGAGGTTCCCGATACCGGTTTTGGAGGCTTTGAACTGGCACTGATTGCCTTCGGGCTGGTGGGGGTACTCTTTGTATCTCGCCGGATGCGTCACGCCGCGTAATCTGTCACTGCCAACAGCAACCTAATCGTGAAGCTGCCCTTTCGATAGAGAGGGTGGCTTTTATTTGTTGGAACAAGCAAAATTTTGACATATATCTCATTTTTGTACCATGTCTCATATGATTAAAAGCGCGGATGAGAGGGTAGAGGTGCATACACCGGTTGATTATTTGATTGTTGGGAATATTACCCGTGATACCAATTCAACGGGGGTAATATTGGGCGGAACCAGTAGCTATTCTGCCCTGACTGCTTGTGGATTACGCCAGTGCGCGGGTATCGTGTCACGCGTGGGAGCAGATGTGCCTGCGCTGAATGTTTTGCGCGGCGTATCTTTGCACCGGATACCCACCGAACACACTACAACTTTTAGAAATGATTATGAACATGGCGTGCGCCATCAAAAATGGCTTGCCGATGGCGGCTCGTTATCCATCGCCGATATTCCCCCGGAATGGCACAATGCGCCGATTGTTCATTTGGCGCCAATTGCGCAGGAACTGCCGCCGTCGCTGTGCGCCGCGTTTCCAAACAGTTTTGTCGGCGTGACGGTACAGGGATGGTTGCGCGGACGGGATGATAAACATACTGTGCGTTATCAGCCCCATCCCGATTTGATGGCATGGATAGGGTTTGCCGATGCGGTGGTGGTGAGTTTGAGCGATTTTTGGAATGACCGAGTGGCGATGGAACAAGTGCTCGCTGCCGTTCCTATCGGCGTAGAAACGTTGGGTGCCGGTGGATGCAGAGTGTGCTGCCACGGCACAGAGACGCATGTGCCGGTGGTTCCACAGCCGGAAATTGACCCCACCGGCGCCGGAGATATTTTCGCGGCAGCATTTTTTATTCGCTATGTGGCAACCAATGATTGTATTGCGGCGGCGCATTTTGCCAATGCTTGTGCATCGCTGTCGGTATTGCAAAAAGGCGTGCGGGGTGTGCCAACAATGGAGGCGGTCATCGCGCAGCAAAAGCAAATGTACGGCGAATGATGCGGGTTTTTGCAGAAATAAAAAAGGCGACACGGTATGTGCCACCTTTGGGTTCGGCGTGATAGCTGTTAGCTGGTTTTTGCCATAGTTCGCAAACACCGTGAGCAGACGGTAAGCGACCGTTTCTGACCATTTTTAAGAATGGTGGTTTTTTGCAAGTTCGGCTTCCACTGCCGTTTTGTATGCCGGTTACTGTGGCTGACATTAAACCCGAACTGCGGACCTTTTCCACAAACTTCACATTTAGCCATAATCAATATTTCCTTTCCGCAATATATACAAACGCTTTATAGCGCAAAACGATCCTTTTCACAAGGACGTAACAATACCACAGACACATAGTTTCGCAAAATTAAGGTCAGCTTGTTGAACCGCAAGCCACACCAATTTTTGATAACGGGCGTGATAACGGGTAAAATAAATGGGTTTGAACCCTTTTTGATGGAGTGGCGTGTTGTTGGAATCCGGGCAAATAATAAATAGTAATCAATTACAGGCGATGTTTGTGGCGGGCGGTCAATGGCTCAAAGTCCATCTGGAACATGTCAACGCGCTAAATGTGTTTCCGGTACCCGACGGCGACACAGGTACGAACATGTTTTTGACATTGCAAGCCGCCGTGAAGAACCTGCAAACTGATACCTATGATAATATTTCGGCGGGTAAAGTTGCCGCGCTGGTGTCTCAAGGCGCGCTGATGGGTGCCCGTGGAAACTCCGGTGTCATTCTATCGCAAATTTTGGATGGATTTGCCGAAGGTCTGGCGGCAAAAGTAGAGTTTTCCGTCCCCGATTTTGCCCATGCACTCAATCTGGCATCGAGCAAAGCATACCGCGCCGTTGCCGAGCCGGTTGAAGGAACAATTCTCACGGTCATTAAAGAATCTGCTCGCGCCGGTGATTTGCTGGCGGGGCAGTTGCCGGCAATGGATACGTTTTTGTCGGCAGTGCTGGACACGGCAAAAGAGACCCTTCGCCACACCCCTGACCTTCTGCCGGTACTCAAAGAAGCAGGCGTGGTTGATGCGGGGGGGCAAGGGTTGGTTTATTTTCTGGAAGGGATGCTGCGCGAATTGCAAAATCTACCCATTGAAAATGTGGAATTTAATATCGAACCCGCACCGGCAGAGGCACACCCCATTGCGCCGCCGGATGACGCAGAGGGGTGGGGATATGATGTGCAATTCTTGATACACGGTGAAAATTTAGACATTGATGCCGTTCGTGATGCTATCGTCAGCATGGGCGACTGTCCGCTGGTGGTGGGCAACCGGCAAACCATCAAAGTGCATGTCCATGTGCCGGACCCCGGAGCTCCCATCAGCTACGGCATTTCTAACGGCTATTTAACCGATGTGGTTGTGGAAAATATGGAAGTCCAATCGCAGGAATTTTTCGGCGAAAAAGAATCGCCGGTGGTGGCGCAACCGGAGACGGATACCGCCATTATTTGCGTCGCGCCCGGCGATGGATTCGCAGCGGTGTTCAAAAGTTTGGGCGCACACGCTATCATCAGCGGCGGGCAATCAATGAATCCCAGCACGCAAGAATTTCTTACGGCGGTTCATCATCTGCATGCGGAGAATTTCATCATTTTACCGAACAACAGCAACATCGTGCTCACCGCACAACAAGCCAGTTCAATGACCGATGAAAATATGTACGTGTTGCCATCCAAAACCGTACCGCAGGGCATTGGCGCGCTGATGGCTTTCCATGCAAATGCAGATTGGGATACCAATATTACCCGTATGCATCGGGCGCTGGGACACATTCATACCGTTGAAATTACCCGCGCCGTGCGCACCACCACCATTGGCGATATTTCAGTACGTGAGGGAGATGTTATCGGGCTGCTTGATGGCGAGTTGATTGCTACCGGCGAAGATGATGCCTCCGTGACACTCGCCGCCATGTTGCAGACAGATATGGATACTTTGGATATTGTCACGCTGTATTATGGCGAAGATACGACTGCTGATACCGCCGCCGCGTTATCTGATACGATTTGTGACGCCTACCCGCATCTTGAAGTTGAGGTAGTGGCGGGTGGGCAACCACACTATCAATTTATTGTTTCATTGGAGTAAGGAACTGTTATGGCGAAGGTAAAAATAATAACCGATAGTTGTGCAAATTTAGACCCGGCTGAAGCGGAGACGCTCGGTATTAAAGTGGTCCCGCTCAGCGTGCAAATTGGCGAACATATCTTTATGGACGGGTTGCCGGAAACCACCGCCACGTTTATAGAACATCAAGAGCGTGGAACATTGCCGTTGCGCGTGTTTGCGCCTTCTATTAGCGAATTTGAAGCCGTGTACAGAGAGTTGCACCGTCAAACCGACCAAGTCGTCGCCATTCACGTGTCCGGATATTTAAGCGACGTGTGGAAAAACTCGCGCGCCGGTGCGGAACCATTGCGTGGACGATGTAACATCGAAGTTGTGGATAGCAATACCATTTTACTGGGACAGGAAATTTTGGTAAAAGAGGCGGCGCGAGCAGCACAGCAGGGCGCTTCGGTTGATGAAATTGTGCGTTTGGTGCGCGGTCTCATCCCACACATCTTTAACGTGCTATTTGTAGATTCGATGACGTATTTGGAAAAAAGTGGCACGATTGGTAAAGCGCACGCCGTTTTGGGCACGATGATGCAAATAAAACCGCTATTATTCATGGAAGATGGCGCCATCATCCCGATGGAAAAAGTGAAAACTGTAAACAGAGCGGTAGATAAACTAACAGAATTTGTCAACGAATTTGATGAAATAGAGCAGGTAGCCATTTTGCAGCGAGAACGGACACCGGTGCCCGAAACGGAAATACTGCTTGAGCGCCTGACGCAATTGTTTCCGAGACAATCATTCCCCATTGTGCAATATAATCCACTGTTGGCATCATTTGTCGGTCCATCGGCGATGGGGTTAATTGTGTACGAAGGGTTAATTGAGTATTAATTATGCTGCCTTCATTTAAGAATCTTCTAAAAATTTTGGAACAAGAAAAAAAGTTGGGGCTGAAAAATAAAGCCGTTATCGGCGGGTTGGAACAGTTTGCCAACCATTGGATTGCCATAGCGTTGAAAGAATCGGAAACGAAGGCGCAACGCCTGCGCATTGAGCGGGTTGCCGCATCATTGAAAACATACCGCAAACTTTCCACTTCCGACGCGCGGCTTTTGGCATTGAACAATATGCGGCAGTTACTAAATGACGATGCTCCGGTTGATACATCTTCCGCGCCAACCGCCGCACCCGCCCCGCCCAATACCACAAAATCGCATCCATCGCCACCGCCTGCCCCAAAACCGGTTCCCAAACCGCGAGTGCAATCGCTGGACGGGCTGGAAGCGCCGGTCACAAAACTTCCCGG
>CAYZQQ010000140.1:0-7799 GCA_964480075.1 uncultured Anaerolineaceae bacterium | reverse complement strand
CCAACACAATGAGGCACCCTCTTTCCCTACACGACGCTCTTCCCATCTTATCCCGATTCGACATGCGTGTTTCGGGGTGGCGGGTCCGGTGGTGCAAGGCGAAGCAACCATCACCAACTTGCCGTGGGTCATCAGTGCGCGGCGACTGGCGGCGACATTCGATTTTTCTGGCGTGAATCTGTTAAATGATTTGGTATCTATTGCCAATGCCGTCCCTGTTTTGCAGCCGGAAGATTTGTACACTCTGAATGCCGCCCCACCGCTGCCCGGCGGTGCGATGGCAGTGGTTGCACCCGGTACCGGACTGGGCGAAGCTTATTTAACGTGGGATGGCAGCACGTACCATGCGTTTGCTTCAGAAGGGGGGCACACCGATTTTGCGCCGACAGACGCGCAGGAAATGGAACTGTTGCGCTACTTGCAGCAAAAATTCGGACGGGTCAGTTATGAGCGCATCTGTTCCGGGATGGGATTGCCCAATATTTATGCGTTTTTAAGGGATACCGGCGTTGCATCAGAACCGGAGTGGCTGGCGGCAGAATTGGCTGCCGCATCCGACCCGAACCCCATAATCGTTCAAAACGCGCTTCAATGTCCCGATGATTGCCCGCTGTGTGCCGAAACACTGCGGTTGTTTGTGTCGGTGCTGGGAGCGGAGACGGGCAATATGGCGCTAAAGGTGCTGGCGGCAGGGGGCGTTTATCTGGGGGGCGGCATTCCGCCGCGCATTTTACCACTGCTGGAAACAGACACATTTTTACTGCCGTTTCGGGACAAAGGGCGATTTTCTGCAATGTTGAGCCAATTTCCGGTGCATGTTATTCTCAATAATCAGGCAGCGTTACTCGGTGCGGCACGCTTTGGATTGCACGGATTATCGTAAATTCATCGATTCTTTTCACGCCAAATTTACGGACAAAATTCACCATATAAAGTAAAATGGTATAGGTGAAAAAACTATGTTAAATCGGCAAAAATTCGTTCTAAACCCGGATAATCGAAATGTAATGCATAACAAAAAAATTGGTGGAATACTGGCGTTGGGGTGGACGCTGCTGGCGATTGCATTTGCGGGGTGGGCAAGTAATCCGTTGCCGGTAGTGGGTCTGTGGCTGGCAGGTCTTGCTGGTGCAGGATGGATAGTTTGTGAAGCAACTCGCCGGGATAATGCATACCGCACCCAAATGCACCGTGTTGAAAGTGAGATGCGGCGGACGCTCGATAGACTCCCGGTTGGGGTCTTTCGCATAGAAGCCGATGGGTCTTTCATCAAAACGAATGACACATTGGTGAATATGTTGCACTATCCCACTGCCGAAGCGTTACGTGCCACCAACTTTTTTTCGCTATTTGAACAGGATGACCGGCGGTTGCAGTGGCAGGTTCAATTGCGTGAAGCCGGCAGTTGCCACAAAGTTGAAATTGAGCTTTTGCAGGCAGATGGTACCCCGATGTGCGGGCTGGTTTCGGCAATTATTGAACGCGGAAAAAATGATGCAGATGAATATATTGACGGTGTGTTGGAAGATATTTCTACTTTTCAACACACCATAACTGAAATTAAGCAACTGAAGGAATTTCACGAAGAAATTGTTCAATCCATTTCTGAAGGTATTGTAGTAGAGAATACGGTGGGGAAAATAACATTTGTCAATCCCGCCGCAGCCGATATGCTGGGGTACACCCCTCAGGAACTGGTGGGGCAATTATTGAATGTGATTATCCCCGCAGACCGGCAAGCAATTATTGCGCAAGCTGATGAACGTCGCAAGCAGGGTGTTGCCGACCATTACGAAATGGACCTATTGCGAAAAGATGGGTCGCGGGTGACGGTGCTTGTTAGCGGCAGTCCGCGCATAGAAAACGGTGAGTTTGTGGGTTCGCTGGCAGTACTCACCAATATAACCGCCCAAAAAGATGCCGAAGCCGCGCTGGAAAATGTAAATGATGAGTTAGAATACGCTGTGTTGCGCGCCAACGAACTGGCTGTCGCCGCAGAGGGAGCCAATCAGGCGAAAAGTGAATTTCTGGCAAATATGAGCCACGAGATTCGCACGCCGATGAACGGCATTATTGGCATGACAGAATTAGCGCTGGATACCGAACTGAGCTCTGAACAGCGCGAATATCTCACCGCAGTACAAATCTCTGCCGAAGCATTGCTGGGCATTATTAACGATGTTCTTGATTTCTCTAAAATTGAAGCGGGTAAACTTGAGCTTGAAGAAATTGAGTTTAACCTGCGGGACGTTATCGAGCAATTAGCGGATATTTTATCGCAGCGCGCCATCCAAAAACATCTGGAACTGCTCATCTCGGTGCATCCTGCCGCAACCACCGCCGTGCGCGGCGACCCCCTGCGGTTGCGCCAAATTTTGGTGAATTTGGTGGGCAACGCCGTTAAATTCACCGATGATGGCGAGGTGGCAGTCGAGGTTATCGAACTGGAAAAAGATGAAGATACTGTAAAATTTCAAATGTCCGTTTCCGATACCGGCATCGGTATTCCGGAGCACAAGCAAGACCTTATTTTTGAAAATTTCTCTCAAGCCGATAGCAGCACCACCCGTCGTTTTGGTGGCACCGGGTTGGGGCTGGCAATTTCTAAACAACTGGTAGAAATGATGGGCGGGCGAATTTGGGTGGAAAGCGAAGCAGGGCACGGAAGCGTGTTCAAATTCACCGTTGTTTTACCCCGCAGTGTCTCTACTACTCCCTCATTTACCGGCGCAACTGCTATTGAGGGGCGGCGGGTGCTGGTTATAGATGATAACGCCACCAGCCGCCGAATTTTAACCACCATGCTGGCGGCGTGGCACTGTATATTTGATGAAGCAGACAGCGGCGCGGCAGGAATTGCCAAGTTGCAGCATGCGCTCGATACCGGTATGATGTATGATGTGGTGCTGTTAGATACGATGATGCCCTACATCAGCGGGATTGATGTGTTGCAAACCATTCGTCATATTAAAGGGTTAACAGATGTCCCGGTGGTGATGCTGACCATGGTGAATACCATCAGTATGATAACCAACCGCCGCGATTTACGACGGACAGCATACGTGACCAAGCCTGTTAAACAAGCTGAATTGCTACATGCACTGTTGGTGGCAATTGGCGCCGCAGAAGCGCCGGTGTCGGCAACAACAAAAGCAGTACCGGAATCAACAATTGACAAAGGGGCGCTGCGTATTTTGCTGGCGGAAGATAACGAAATCAATCGCCGGTTGGCGACGGCAATGCTCGAACGCGAAGGCTATCACCTGCATACGGCGGAAAATGGCAAAGTTGCGCTGGAAATGTTGGAGAAACACGGTTTTGATTTGATTTTGATGGATGTTCAAATGCCGGAAATGGATGGTTTAGAAGCGACTGCGGCTATTCGGGCGAACCCGATATGGCAGCATATTCCCATTATTGCGATGACTGCCCATGCCATGAAAGGCGACAAAGAGCGGTTCATCGCCGCCGGGATGGACGATTATATCACCAAACCGATTCGCACCCCAAAAGTAATGGCGGCAATTGAACGGCAGTCTGCGCGTACCCGGCAAACTTCCGCCACTATCATCGCTGATGAGCCACTCGCATCTGTGCCCGCATCGTTGCCCGTCACCGATATTCTCGACCCATCCGGTCCGCTTGATTGGCTCGGTGGGGATGTTGACGCATTTACTGAACTATTGACATTCTTCTTGGATGAAGCCACGGGGTATTTGGACGATTTGGCGGCGGCTATTGCCTCGGGAGACACCTGCACGGTGGATCAAATTGCACATAAAATGAAGGGTGCCGCCGCAGATATGGGCGCGTTTCAAGTACAGCAATCTGCGTTTGTGCTGGAAAGAATGGGTGAAGCCGCTGATTTAACCGATGCTCAACCCGCGCTGGAAACGCTCCGTGCCGAACTGTCGGCGCTGTTGGAGCACAGTAAAACACTTGTTACCCAACCCCATCCGGCATAACCCACCGTAGATGAATGTCTGACGATGATTTGCCGCTATAGCGTTGGAGCTCATCGCTGGCGAAGGATTGCCCCGCGCTGAAAATGACCATCTATTTTCAAAGGAGATAATCACATGGATGTGTATATCGAAAAGATGGCACAAGCCATCATCCACTATTCTACAGCCGTAAAACCCGGCGAACGGGTGCTCATTCGCACTACCAGCCCGCAGGGACAACCGTTGGCGCAGGCGCTGTATCAAGAAGCGCTCCGCGCGGGCGCATACGCCTTCACGTACATTCATATGAGCGACGAAAACAGTTTGGCAATGGAAGCCACAGATAACACGGAGCTGCTCGCTGCGCCCAATCCTATGCTGGAACTGATGTACCAAACGTGTGATGTGGTCATTCGCGTGGATGCTTCAGAAAACCCCGGCGCACTGTCCGAATATCCCGCCGAATTGCAACAGGCACGCGGCAGGGCAGGGGGAGCTATCCTAAAAATTCAAATGGAACGCGAAGGCAGTGGCAAAATGCGTCGCTGCTCCACGTTATTTCCCACGCAGGCATATGCGCAAATGGCGGGTATGTCGTTGCAACAGTATCAACGATTTGTGTATCACGCCTGTAAACTTCATTTGGATGACCCGGTTGCCGGTTGGCTGGCACTCTCAAACGAACAGCAGCGGCTGGTAGACTGGCTTCAGGGCAAAAAACATCTCAAAGTCACGGGCAAGAATATCGATATGGAAATGTCCATCGAAGGGCGCACATTCATCAACTCCAACGGCAAAGCGAACTTTCCCAGCGGCGAAATTTTCACCGGACCCGTGGAAGAGAGTGTCAACGGGTGGGTAAAATTCACCTATCCTGCCTATTATGGCGGCAATCGGGTGGATGGTGTTTCGCTGGAATTTAAAGACGGCGTGGTGACACGAGCCACCGCCGAGAAAAACGAAGCGTTTTTACTTGCCGCTATTGATTCTGACCCCGGCGCGCGGCGGCTTGGCGAATTTGCCATCGGTACCAACCGTGATATTCAGCGGTTCACCGGCTCTATCTTGTTTGATGAAAAAATCGGCGGAACCGTGCATATGGCGTTGGGGCAGGGGTATCCGCATACCGGCAGCCACAACAAATCTGCCATCCACTGGGATATGATTTGCGATATGCGCGATGGCGGCGAAATATGGGTGGACGATGACCTGTTTTACAAAAATGGCGAATTTGTCATTTGACCGTCAGGGCGGCGTACGCGCCGCCCTTTCATTTTTTAACGATAATTTTACAATCTCCCCTTGTTTTTGAACCCCCAAATATGTTACTATAGATGTGACAATGCAGGTGCAAACTGCGAGGGAACACTAACCGACTGACATGCGCGATGATTTCGCCCCGCCCCGTCAAAATATTTCGACCATTGTGCCGAATTAGGTATAATTCCCGTAACCTAAAACGGTAAAAACTATCAATCGCCGCGCGCATCATCTGGCCGGCAATGAATTCGATTTTGGAAAATAGCATCATATGACCCCAACAAAAAACACCGAGTCTATCGCTATCATTCGCCCATATCTGCCCCAACATCTCATCCCCGGCAACCCGGAAAATATCACCCTGGATGAAGCCACCACGCTTGCCATTCAAATGGCAGCATTGCGGCGGGTCATCGCCACGTATCTGCCGCGTTATTTGGTTTCGAAACTCGTTTCAAATACAACACCGGGGCAGGTTAGCGGGGGATTCCGGTATGGTGCGGTGATGTTTGCGGATGTATCCGGATTCACCGCCATGTCAGAGAAACTTTCCGTGTTGGGCAAAGAGGGCGCCGAGGAAATTACCGGCATCGTCAACGGGTATTTTGACAAAATGCTGCACATCAGCGCGAAATTTGGCGGCGATTTGCTCAAATTCGGGGGTGACGCGGTTTTATTGTTTTTTGAAGGCGGTGACGGTGCGCATCGGGCGCTGACCACCGCGTGGTCAATGCAGGCGGCGATGGAACAGTTTGCGCATGTAAAAACATCACAGGGTATTTTCTCGTTGCGCATGAGCATCGGCGTGGGTACCGGCAACATCTTTTTGGCGGAATTGGGAACCACCGACAATATGGAATATGCCGTGATGGGGCAAGCGCTCACCCATATGGCATGCGCCGAAAGTGTGGCAAACGCCGGGCAAATCGTGGTCGATTTAGCCACCCGCCGCGCCACGGCTGCCGTGGCAGATTTTGCGCCGGATGAAGAATTCTGGTTGTTGACCCGGCTGAATGAGCGGCTCGAACCCATCACCTATTCCAGCAAAATATATCCCCATCTGCCCAACCTGATGCAAACCACCGTCGAGACTCTGCTGGCATTCGCTGTGCGGCAGGTCAACATCATCAATGCTCACAAACCATTTATCCCCCAAAAATTGCTCCGACAACTGATCCTTGACCCGCAAAACCCCCTGTTGCCGGGGTCGCATCGTCCCGTCACCGTTATGTTCGCCAACTTTTACGGCATTGATGAAATTATCGAAGCGCTGGGTGAAGCACACGAAGATACCATCACCAAAATTCTCAACCATCAGTTTGTTGCTATGAGCCGTGTTATCAATCAATTTGGGGGAGTGGTCAATAAAGTAGATGCCTACGCCATCGGACACCGCATTATGGCGCTGTTCGGCGCGTTGCAAGCGCACGAAGATGACCCGGTGCGCGCTGTGCGTGCATCTGTGGCAATGAATGAAGCGCTGGCGGAGGTCAATCGGAAAACAGCCGATTTACTCACCGGCATCCCCGGCATGGTTGAAAAATTCGGGGACGCGCCATTGAAACAGCGCATCGGGCTGAACAGTGGATTTGTATTTGCCGGAAATGTCGGTTCGGCAGAACGGCATGAATACTCTGTGATGGGTGATGAAGTGAATTTGACCGCTCGATTGATGAGCGCGGCGCACGAAGGTGAAATATTAATCAGCCGCAGTACGGCGCATCATGTTGAAAATGAATTCAATTTGGATGAAAAAGAACCTGTCAAAGTTAAAGGAAAATCGCAACCCGTGCGAAACTTTGTGGTGGTTGGCGAACGCGCCCAAAACCGCCGCTGGGAAAATTTGACCGGCTCGAAACTGATTGGGCGTGATGAAGAATTGCACCTCGGAGAGACTGCCATTGACCGCGCACGGAGCGGACATGGGCAAATTGTAGTTATCAGTGGCGTGTCCGGTATCGGCAAAACCCGGCTGGCGGAAGAATTGGCGCATTATGCAGAACAGAAATCTATGAAACTGCTTGCCGGAATTTGTCTCTCGTATGGACATACCATGACATATCACCCCTGGGCAGATATTCTGCGCTCATATTTCGGCATAAAACCCGATGATGACATCCCCCGGCGCGTCAATCTATTGGAACATGGCATGTCCGCCATTGATGAACATTTATGGACACCGGTTATTGCCGATGTGTTGGGTTTGGATGTGCCGGACAATGACCTGACCCGTGCGATTGACCCGAAACTGCGCCGCCAGCGCATCATAGATATTACCGTGAAACTGCTGCGGCATCGCGCCGGGCAAACACCGCTGGTAATAGTGGTGGAGGATGCACATTGGGCAGACCCGGCTTCAATGGAACTGATAAACTATGTGGCTCGCAACATTGCCGGATACCCAATTGTGTTGCTACTGCCGCATCGACCGGATGAAAATATGCCGGATTGGACGCAGTACATCTATGCCACTAATTTGGCGCTGGGTGATTTGTCGGATGACGCATGTTTGGAAATTGTGCGCGAGATGATTGGCGATATTGTTTTACCCGAAAATCTGCGTCAAATCATCCTTTCAAACGGGGGCGGCAACCC
>CAYZQQ010000139.1:0-7864 GCA_964480075.1 uncultured Anaerolineaceae bacterium | reverse complement strand
GGCTAAAGAGATTTCTGAATGTGACTGGAGTTCAGGCATGTGCTCTTCCGATCTAAAATGGCAAATCATCCACCAGTATTATCTGAAATTGGCGGTGCAAAAACGAATAAAGTTGTTCATACCCTTCTTGATTGGTCACGATGACCGTTTTTGGTGATGAATCAGCCACCGATTGCAACAACGTTACCAACCAACCATCCGGTTTTTTTTCCAACTGCGCGGTGCGATATTCCCCCGCCGCACGGGGCAGCAACGCCACCATCCAGATGAACACGCCAGCCAGAAAGATTATTCGGAGATTAGAAATCCGTAATTTGTAATTCGCAATTCGCAATTCGCGCCAAAACTTGAAACTTGAAACATTAAACATTAAACTGGAGAACTCCACCGCCAGCGCGGCGAACACCGCGAATCGCAGCCACACCACCGCCGACAATAGCCAGTGCGCTTCGGGGAGCATCACAAAATAGACGGGCTGTTCCAGCACATTCAGCGCGGTGAGCGCCAGTGCATACCCCACGCCCGCCCAATTCGGCATCAGCAGGATGACGAACGGCAGTATCAGCACCAAAAACTGCGGGCTGTACCCTTTGGAATACAGCAGAAACAACACGATGGTCAGCCCGCCGAACGCCAGCACCCGGCGCGGCGATGTGTCTTTCGGGCGGGAAAAGAAGACCAGCAGGTAAATAGCGGCAAATGCCAGCGAAATCCACAGCCACGGCAGCGTGGACGGATGCACGGCGAACGCCGTTTCAGCAGGGTTAAGCCGCTCGCCCGCCAATTGCCCAAACCCGAAATACCCTTCCAGCACCGCCCACACCGTTTCCCAACTCGACCGTCCCAGCACGGCACGGACGTGTACCGCCAGCCACTGCGGGGCAATCAGCAAAAATGGCGACAGCAATACGACCACCGTGCCAATCAATGTCGCGCCATAGCCCAGCCATCCCAGCAGTACCCGCCGCCAATCCGGTTTCAGCCGATGCCATATCAGCCACGCTGCCACCCCCGCCGTCACAATCGGCGTGAGTTTAACCAACGCGCCGGCTGCCGCCGCCACCGCCGCCCAATTCAATCGATTTGCCAGCATCAATTCCAAACTCAGCAGGATGAAGAAAAGGGCGATGCCGTCAAAAAAGCCGAGCATGGCATACACCAGCGGGAAAAGCAGCGTATACAGTGCCAACACACGCAGAATGTCGGCGCGGTCGGTCAGCAATCGCCGCGCCAGCCGATACACCAGCCAAAAGTTTCCCGCTTCGAACAGCACAAACACCGCGCCCAAAATGGTCACAAACCACAAACGCGGGTCTTCTGCCCAGACCGGTATCAACAGCGACAGCCGGTACGCCCCCACCATCAGCCACGGCACAATGGGGGGCCATTCCAGCCAAAAATGCAGATACGGATACAGCCCGAAATCCGACAGTCGGGCGATGCCGAGATAGGTGTCAAAATCCGACCAATCGCGGATGAAGCCGCCCGGCTTCAGCAGAAAGAGTGTCAGCAGCCGAAAGACGAGAAATAGCGTCAGCAGCAGCCAAAAATCGGTGCGGGTGGATGAAGTTTTTGAAGGTGTATTTTCAACAGAACGCATAATTTTTCATCACAGGGCTACACGGGCAAAAAATTCTCATTTTACGTTAATCTTTCTTTCAGGTTCGATTAATCTTTGCCCGCTATACTTTAATCATAATTTGGTTGGCAGCCAAATTGATAAAATAATTATCCTCCCTCCTCCTTTATGAAGAACCGGCGTCGTGGCAGCGTCGGTTTTTACTTTTAAACACCAGCAGTTGATTGACTGATAAATCTTTTTCGCAATTCGCGCGTATGTCATCCCGGAATTTCCCGCAGGGAAATATTCGGAATCCACACCGAAAAAATTATGGATTCCCGCTTTCGCGGGAATGACATCGCCTAGAATTGGTGATGATGTTTGTAATTTTGGCAGACAAACAAAAAGTTTCAGGCTCAACCGGAATTCAGGTGGGATAGATAAAATGTCATTGCCAGCACAGCGAAGCAATCCCCGTAAAAGCCATCATAAAAAATCTCTGCGGTCTTTGTGAAAACTCTGCATTCCTCTGTATTCCAATAAATACGCTGTACAGTTCCATCTCTATTTCATTCTGCCCTGCCACAATTTTACCCGCAACGACAGCAGAGCGCGGGTATATTGAATGAAGGTTGATACAAATTGGGTTTTGCTGTGTCCGTGCATCCGCAGGCGGTAAAACACCGGCACTTCAAGAATATTGTACTCTCGTTGCCACGAAACCATAATCAGGCGGATGAAATAATCGCCGTACCCGTAAAAAATATCGTCCAGCGGCATCGAAAGGATTTTTTCGCGGGACATTGCAAAAAAGCCGCTCAAATTTTCGTGAACGGGGGCGTGGAATAGCAGACGAATACCAAAATTGTACACCCCGCTGGAAAATTGGCGGAATTTATCTTCCATCCCGCCGCGCATCACAAACCGTGAGCCGATGACCATATCGTAGAATTCCAAAAACTTCACCATTTGAGGAATCATCGCCGGGTCGTGGTTAAAGTCGGTATCCATACAGACCACCGTTTCCCCGCCCGCGCGCTCAATGCCGTACCGAATGGCGGTTGCCAGCCCGCGTCCCTCGGTGCGAACCAGCAACTTTACGCAGGGGTCATCGCCATATTTTTCGCGGACGACTTCCGCCGTGTCGTCGGGGCTGTTGTCATCCACCACCACCAACTCATACACCCACTGCCACGGGGAAAGTACGGCGTGCAGCGCGTCAATCAGTTCGGGGATGTTTTCCCGTTCATTATAAGTTGGCAGAATTACAGATAGTTTGGTCATTCGCTATTCACTGACTTCCCGCCACATTTTGATGAGCGAACCGTATCGTCGTCCGCGCCGCCGAAATTGGCGCACGGCATCGGGGGAGGGCCAGGAAAAATAGCTCGCTCCGGCGGTATTTTGCGGCACACGCGGCGGATTTCCGCTTTCGATGGCACGGACGGCTTCCGCCAGCAATTCCGCGCCGAGTACCGCGCTTTTGCCCGCCAGCGAAATCACGGTGTCATCCGGTGCAATCGGCAGCGACCGCTGCACCAAAATTTCACCCGTGTCGAATTTTGTATCGACCCAGTGGATGGTCACACCGGATTCGGCATCACCGTTGACGAGTGCCCAAAAATACGGGAACAGCCCGCGATTGCGCGGTAACAGCGCAGGATGCACATTGATGACACCCGTCCGCGCCAGTTGGATAATCGGCTTTTTGATGAGCTGGTTCAGGTACACCGACACCACCAAATCGGGTTGCCACTGTTTCAGCACCGCCAGCGACTCGGCGCTATTGACGTTTTTGGTATGCACCAGCGGCACGCCAAAATCGGCGCTCATTTGCGTCAGCGATGGGATGCGCGGCATTCGCCCGGTCAAACGCAATACCATCGGGGCAATTCGGCTGAGGATAATTTCCGCGCCTTTCATCCCCACAAACCCCAGTCCGGTTTTTCGCAGTAGAAACCATGCCGCGCCCAGCGTGTTTTTGCCAGGAATGATGACATCAGACGCGATGATACCCCGCACCTGCCCTGGAAATTCCATCAGCAGGCGGTGGGTCATCAGATTGGCTTGTTTACTTTCGTATGTCAGAATGACGAGATTCAAGGTTTCAGGTTTCCTGTTTCAAGTCCAAAGTTGCAGTGTCGCGAGATTGTGTTCACGCAAAATGCACCACGTTTCATGGCAACCGCACCGAACCGAGTGCCACCGAATCACCCACCGGCGCGCCGCCATCATCCAGCACGGGCAGACGTTCCAGCGTTTGCCAGAAATACACACCCATCCGCAACCGATACTCACCCGGCGGCAAATCGGCGGGCAGGGTGATGGAATGGCTATCGCGCAGGGTTTCGCCGGGCTGCCACGTGCTGGTCGGTATGGGCAACTGCCACGTCGGTTGACCATCGTGTTGAGCTATCACGTTACCGTTTGCATCCAGCAGATGGACAAAAACGGTGTAATCCCGCGCCATTGCCGCCGATGCCTGCCAGAAGAGCGTGACATTCAGCGTGTCGCGGGTGCGTTCGGCGGCGTACCCGCGAAGCTCCATTTTATTGTCGAAATTAAATTGCGCAACATTGGGCGGTTGCAAATCGGAATCATCGGCGGCTATCGACGCTAATTTTCGCCCCCGCCGCGCAAACGATGCCACCCGCACCCACGTGCCCGCCTCAAACCGGCGCGCACCGCCAGAGGTGGTGACAGGCATCCGCTGCGTCCAATCTGCCCAGTCTTCGCCGCGCAGCACACCGACCGCCAAACTCCATTCATTGCCCAGCGTCCACGGCAATGTTTCCGAAACCACAGTTTCGCCCGGTTTCCACAGCGATGGCGGATACCATAATTGGGTCGCCATTGGGCGGAGGGTTGTATCTTCAATCACATCGCCATTGGGATTGATGAAAAAGGGATACAATCGCAATGAATCATCAATCGGTTTGAGGGCTTGCCAATACAATCGAACCTGCGTTTCCGCCCGGCGCGGATTGTCGAGCACATCTGCCCCCACCAGTCGCAGCGAATCGCCGAATTGCACATCCAGCGGAATCTCCGGGCGGGGGTCGGGCACGCGGGCAAAATCGAAAAAGGCATCGGGCAGGGCGGTATTCAGTGCCCCCCGTTTGAGCAAAATGTAGCCATCGGCAGCAGTCAGTACCCCGAAGTCACCACTATCCAGCAATTGCTGTACCTGCAACCGCAGGTCGTTGGGATGCAAGGGCGATGTGTCGGCAGTGACATCCAAAAAAATGTAATCGGCTTCATGAACAAACGGAAAAACGTAGGCTATCTTTCGATTGCTGAGATGGGCATACAACCGCAATTGAGACGAAATGGACGCATCGGCGGGAATTTGCGCCACAAGTTGCTGACCGAGTCGGTCGTGTGCAGTGACGGGGTAATGCGGTGCAACGGCGCTCAATGGCGAAAAACCGTTCTGCCAATGCCACCCCAGCGACACCATCAGCAAAATAACGGTCGCCATTGCCAGCGTCCATTTCCGCCCGCGAGCCAGTTTCATCAAAAAAAATAATCCAAACAACGATGCCCACACCAGCCACGGCGTCACATCCGCCACATAATGCCCGCGCATAGCATTGTGCATCGCCGGATTGTTGCTGAGCAAATTGATGGCAAACGAGGGCGCGCCGACCAGCAGTACGGGCAATCCCAGCAAAGGCAAAAACGCAAACGGCACGAACAAATCGCGGAGGTATGCCAGTTTCTCCGGCTGCCACACATCTTTCAGCACAATATCGGGACGAGTGATGACGGTTTTTACAATTTCCAGCGGGGAATGTCCAAAATCACTATAAAAACTGAGGAACGGATGCTCGCCCGTCACGCTGAACGCCGGAATGACCCACAGCATCACCACCGCAAACCACACTGTTGCCAGCAAGATTGTGGTCATCCCCAGCCGCCAATCTTTATGCCGCACGATGGCATATAGTCCCAAAAACATCACTTGCAGAGGAATTTGCTCTTTACACGCCATCGCCAGCACGGCAAACAGCAGAAACCAGCCATTGCGTCGATTTTCCAAAAAATAGAAGGCGAACATCAAAAAGGCGAACGCCAACGCCGGGGGGTGAAAATCGGACAGGGTAACGGTTTCGATACCGGGAAAGAACAGAAACGCCGCTAACAATCCCAACGCGGCAAAATTGCCGGGCAGTTTTTCTTTCGCCAGCAGATAGACCGGCACACCCGCCAGCCCGATGAGCGCCGCTTGCAAAATTAACAGCGTTTCCGGACCATCGTGCAGCAGGTAAAACAGAGCCACCAGCGCCAAAATGGGGTCGGCGTGGTTGGAAAGATGCAGCAACGGCTGCCCGGTGGAGGTGTAAAAAAAGAAGCGCCCGTGCAGGGTGTTCCACACCACCTGATCATACACACCCAAATCGAAACCGCTCAAAAAGGCGGCGTGTCGTTGCAAAGCCAATCCGGCAAAAGTGATGATGAACGCCAGCACCGCCAAACCTGCCAGCCAATCGTAATAGTTTTTGGGGGAAGGCAAAAATTGTGCCAGTTTTTCGTGCGATTTCATTTCAGTTCAATCGACCCCAGCGACACGAAATTATTGACCGGCGTCCCATTTTCCAGCACCGGCAGACGTTCCAGCGTTTGCCAAAAATACACACCCACGTTCAGCGTATATGCTCCCGGCGACAAATTGGCGGGCAGAAGGATGCTGTGCCGGTCGCGCACGGTTTCGCCGAGCCGCCAACTGCCGGTAGGAATGGTCACGTCGCCGCCCGGTTGACCATCATGCTGGGCGATGATGTCACCATTCGCGTTGACCACATGCACAAACACCGAATAATCGAGCGGGATGGATTGCTCCGCGCGCCAAAATAATGTTACCTGCAACTGATGCTCATGCTGTTCTGCCGTGTATCCCGACAATGCCATTTGGTCATCAAAATTGACATTCATTGATTGCGCCGGAGTCACATCCGGTGGATTGGTATCGAGTTTAACCAGCGACCGCCCCCGCCGGACAAACGTGCCCAATCGAACCCATGTGCCCGCATCAAACGCGCGGGCGGTGTCGGACACGTCTTCCAGCGTTACCGGCAGACGCTGACTCCAGTCGTTCCATTGCCCGCCGGACAACACCCCCGCGCCCAAACTCCACTGCCGCCCCACATCCCACGGAATTGTTTCGGTGACGACAACCTCGCCGGGACGCCATTTGTAGGGGGGATACCATCGCTGCGCCACCAGCGGGCGCTGGATGGTGTCTTCCAGCACGTGATTTTCAGCATCGACAAAAAACGGGTACACCCGCACGCCATCCGCCAACGGTTGAAGCGCCTGCCAATACCAACGAACCGCAACCTCTGCCCCACCCCGGTCGTTCACCAAATCGAGCACATCATAGCCCAAAAGCAACAGGTTATCGCCAAAGCGAACGCGCGCCGGATATTGCAGCGCAATGGGTGTTTCGGCGCGGGCGAAGGTGTAAAATTCGTCGGGCAGCGTGGTTCGGGTTAAACCACGTTTCAGCAAAATGTAGCCGTCGGCGGCATCCAGCACACCAAATTCGCCGGAAGCGAGCAATTCTTCAAATTTAGATTGCAAATCGTTGGGATGAATGGGCCACGAGCTGGTGGTGACATCCAAAAACACATACTCGGCATCGTTCACATCCGGGAATTGATACGCTTTCAGCCGGTGCGCCAAATGCGGATACAGTTTTCCCCCCGCCGAAAGGGGCGCATCGGGCGGAATTTGGGTGATGAATCGCTCTGCCAGCCGGTTATGGGCGGTCACGTGCCAGCGCGGATGGGTGAGCGACAGCGGCGAGTAGCCCCGCACCCCATGAAAATACGATGCCACCAACAGCACACCAATGCTCAACACAGGCAGCAGCCACCGTTCCGCGCGGGGAAACAAACGCACGCCCCAGCGATACAGGGTGCGCAACCCGAAAACCGCGCCCAACGCCAGCCACGGAGCCACGGTGGAAATATACTGCGCTTGGGTGGCATCGTGCATCGCCTGATTCGAACTGAGCAGGTTTATCGCCAGTGACGGCAGACCGATGAGCAACACGGGCAATCCCAGCAGCGGCAAAAAGGCAAACGGGGCGAGTATATCGCGCAGGTATGCCAGTTTTGCCGGTTGCCATACGTTTTTCAGTACAATATCGGGACGGGTAATCGCGGTAACGATGATTTCGGCGGGGGTGCTACCCAAATCGGCGTGATAATCCAAAAACAGGTGTTTGCCGATGATGCTGTTCGCCGGAATGACCCAATACATAATCACCAAAAAGTAAATAGCGGCAATAGCGATGGT
>CAYZQQ010000138.1:0-7865 GCA_964480075.1 uncultured Anaerolineaceae bacterium | reverse complement strand
GAATGTGGGGCAAAGCCGTCATCCATTTGCGCCGCGCCGCCGCGAAACATCCCGCCAACACAAGCTATTGGTTCGCACTGGCGGTGGCATATCTGAACATCCACCGTCCCGAACTGGCGGCAACCGCGCTCGACGAAGCAGAAAAAGTCGAACCCATTTCGGCGGAATTGCGGAAACTGCGCGCGGAAGTTGCGAAAATGCGCCAGTGAAATTAGTAATTTTGCCTTTTTCATTTTTAATTTTGAATTGGAGCCCCCTATGCCAGAGATTACTGAATCAACCCAAATTAAAGATGTGCAATTTGTAACCATGAAAGCCTTCGCCGATGACCGCGGGCGGTTTATCGAAACCTTCCGCACCGCATGGTTTCCGCAGCGCAGTTGGGATAAAATCCAAACAAACCGCTCCGACTCGAAAGCGGGCGTGTTGCGCGGACTGCATTTCCATCACCGGCAGGTGGATTACTGGTATGTCCCGCGCGGAACCATTCGCGTCGGATTGTGCGATTTGCGCCCTAATTCACCCACATTCATGGCGACCCAAACGCTTGAAATTGGTGACGGCAACCAAATGGGCGTGTTCATTCCGGTGGGGGTGGCGCACGGTTTTTACGCCCTCACCGATGCCACGCTGACCTATCTGGTGGATAATTATTATGACGGTTCGGATGAACATGGCGTGGTGTGGGATGACCCCGACCTTGGTGTGCCGTGGGGCGCGGAAAACCCCGTCCTCTCTCCGCGTGATGCCCAAAACCCGCGTTGGAAAGATATTCCGGCGGACGAAAAACCACGCATCGGCTAAAGATTGACAGAGTTGGCAGAATAAGTACCCTATCATAATCTAAAAAACGCTGAAGGTTCGAGGATAATTGTTGTGAGTTTTTTGAAAAAACTATTTGGCAATTCTGCATCCAAATCCATAACCATTGTTTCCGGATTGCCGCGCTCCGGCACATCTATGATGATGAAAATGCTGGAAGCGGGCGGCATTCCCCCGCTGACGGACAGAATCCGCACCGCAGATGATGATAATCCCAAAGGCTATTATGAATTTGAACGGGTGAAAAAACTGGACAAAGGTGATACGACCTGGGTTGTCGAGGCATTTGGAAAGTCGGTGAAGGTAATTTCTGCCCTGTTGAAATATCTGCCCGCTGATTATGAGTATAAAGTGATTTTTATGCGTCGCAGCACTGAGGAAATTCTCGCGTCCCAAAAACAGATGCTCATCCGTCGTGGTGAACCCACTGACCGCGTCGGTGATGATGAACTTGCTGACTATTTCGCCAAACATTTGAATGCGGTGGAGCAGTGGTTACAATCTCAACCGAACGTTTCGGTGCTGTATAGCAGCTACAACCGTGTGCTGGAAAGCCCGCTCGAATCCGCACAGGAAATCAACCGCTTTTTGGACAATCGGCTTGATGTGCAAGCGATGGCCGCCGTGGTAGACCCTGATTTGTATCGGCAGAAAAAATCATGACGTTTCCGGCAATACTTTTGCGGGTGCTGGCGTTTGCAGGCGGGGTAGCGTTGGTTGCTACCACCGTCATCTCCGCCATCCGCAGTTTTGTGATGCCTCGCAGCGATAATGTTTTTCTGACGCGCTGGGTGTTTAAATTGATGTTCAAATTGTTCCGCATCCGGTTGTTGCGGGCAAAAACATATGCCCAAACCGACCGCGTGATGGCGTTTTTTGCGCCCGTCACGCGGTTATTTTTACCGGTGGTATGGATGACACTCATTTGTCTGGGATACACCGGCGTGTTTTGGGCACTCGGTGCAGGCACACTGTACGATTCGTTTTTTGCGAGCGGTTCATCGCTGCTGACGCTGGGGTTGGCGGATGTTTCCGGACTGCCGCAGATGATTGCCTCATTTTTAGAAGCGACGCTTGGCTTGGGGATGGTGGCGTTGCTTATCAGCTATTTGCCAACCATGTACAGCGCATTTTCCCGTCGGGAACAGATGGTGACTATGCTGGAAGTGCGCGCCGGGTCGCCACCATCTGCCGTGAATATGCTGACGCGCTATCATCGCATTCACGGGTTGGAACGACTCATCACATCGTGGCCCGCATGGGAACAATGGTTCACCGATTTGGAGGAAAGCCATACGTCACTTGCGCCGCTGGTGTTTTTCCGCTCTCCGCAACCGGAGCGCTCGTGGGTCAACGCCGCCGCAACCGTACTCGATGCCGCCGCACTCAAATTGTCGGTGGTGGACATGCCCCGTGCGGCAGAAGGCGCATTGTGTTTGCGCGCGGGTTTTTTGGCGTTGCGCAAAATCGCCGATTTTTTCCGCATTGAATATGACCCCGACCCACGTCCAACCGACCCCATCAGTATTTCCCGTGCCGATTTTGATGCTGCGTGCGAGGAGCTGGCGGCGCAGGGTGTGCCACTCATTGCAGATCGGCATCAGGCATGGAAAGATTTTGCGGGTTGGCGGGTAAATTATGATACCGTGCCGCTCGCGCTGGCGCGGATTACGCTCGCTCCCCCCGCTCGCTGGACAGTTCCCGCCGGTGCGCCGCCCGTGGTGGAATCCATTGAATTTGGGCGCGCCGCACAAAAAGCACCTGAATGGGTAAAAACCCCCTCAGCGGAATTATAATTTTCCACTGGCTACCGGACATTTATGTCTATTTGATTTTTTTGGACGCTGATGAACGCAGATGACGCTGACTTTTTTGGTTAAATTCAGATTTTGTCTGCGAAAATCTGCGTCCAAATTTAAACTGTCCGGTAGCTAGATTTTCCAAAAAATAATTGATCATACGCTGACCACCCGGCACTGGGTGTAGAGAGGACTTTGAATGGGATATAAAAAAGTTATCCGTGCCTATTTTATCATTACCGGAATTTACAACTTGTCGGCATCGCTGATTTGGGGGGTGAACACCCTCTTTCTGCTGGATGCGGGGCTGAATATTTTTCAGGTATTCATTGCCAATGCCGTGTTCACGGCAAGCATGGCATTGTTTGAAATTCCCACCGGCGTGCTGGCGGACACCCGTGGACGGCGCACCTCGTTTTTATTGAGCGTGCTGGTGGTCATGCTCGGCACGTTGGGGTATGTGGCAGCGTCCATTTTCAGCATTGGGTTATGGCTGTTTATCGTGATGTCGGTGGTGCTGGGGCTGGGCTATACCTTCTATTCCGGCGCAGTAGAGGCATGGCTGGTGGATGCGCTGAATACCAGTGGCTATGAGGGCAAGCTGGATGTCGTTTTCTCGCGCGGGGCGATGGTTTTTGGTGTGGCAATGCTCATCGGCACGGTGGGCGGCGGTGCGCTCGGCAGTATCAATTTGGCGATTCCGTTTGTGCTGCGCGCGGTGCTACTGGCGGTAGTGTTTGTGGTTTCATATTTTATGATGCACGACATGGGGTTTGCACCCCGCCCGTTGAACTGGGGCACCGTACTGCCGGAAATGCAAACCGTCGCCACCGATAGCGTAAAATTCGGCTGGGGAAAACCGTCCGTGCGGCTGCTGATGGCAACCTCGTTTGTGCTGTCGGCGTATATGATGTGGGGTTTTTATGCGTGGCAGCCATATTTTCTCGACCTGCTCGGCAAAGATGCGCCGTGGGTCGCGGGGGTGATTGCCGCGCTGATTTCCATTTCTACCATCATCGGGAACGGGCTGGTGTCGCGGTTCAGCGGGGTCATCAGGCGACGCACCACCATTCTCATCGGCGGCACAGCGGTGATGAGTTTGGCGACCATCGGCGTGGGGCTGGCTGGCTCATTTTGGGTAGCAGTGGGACTGTTCCTCATTACTATGATGATGTTCGGGATGATGCAGCCGGTGAAACAATCGTACCTGCATTCCTGCATTCCCAGCGACAAACGTGCCACCGTGGTATCATTTGATTCGTTGGTGGGCAGCGGCGGCAGCGTGCTGGGGCAGATGGGACTGGGCTGGCTGTCGCAGAATGTATCCATTGCCAGTGGGTATATCGTTGGAGGGGCGTTCAGCGTGCTGGCGTTGCCCGTGCTGGGGCTGCTCCGGCGATTCAATGAACCGGCAGATCAACTTTCGCCGGTGGAAAAACCGGCTGCATAAAAACATACCGAAAACCTGAAGATATATCATTCGTCACACAACAGGGTTGTTACAAAATAGCTTGACCATAATGTATACTGTTTGGCAGTATACATTATCATTCGAAATGTAGGGGCAGACCTGTGTGTCTGCCCAGAATAGGGCGAACACGCAGGTTCGCCCCTACAAAAACATCGACATTTCTTTTAATCGTTTGTTATTTTATGATGCGGTTGAGTATAGATTGATGTGGAAAGTAGGAAAACGGTTAATTTCTCTTCTAAATTATCGACAAATATGTAGGGGCGGCTCGTGAGCCGACCCTACGATTGCTAATACTTCTCTTTTGCGTTACACTATCAAAAATAAAGTAATTTTACTATAAAAGGAGAAATAAAATATGGCAAACCTCAAAGTGACTGCCAGCGAAAACGGTCCGTATCTCATTCAGGGTAGCGCAACATTCACCGATGCGGAGGGCAACGAACAGAAGACCCCGGGCACGATGGTCGCCCTGTGCCGGTGCGGGCATTCCGGCAACAAACCCTTTTGCGATGGCTCGCACAAGAAAGAAGGTTTCACCGCTGCCCCCATCGAACTCACTGTGGAATAGTTGAAACAAAACCCGAAACGGCAAATTTGCCATCTCGGGTTTTTATTTTGCCCGAAAATGAATATAATCGGCACTATGAAACGAACGCGACTGCACTTGATTATTTTGGCGCTGTATATCCTGCTGACGCTGGCGCTCACCTTCCCGTGGGTACTCCATTTCGGCGATGCCTTCCCCGGCACGGCAACCTGGGCGTTCGATGAATCCACCTTTGTGTGGAATATCTGGCGGTTCAAGCACAACCTGCTCGATTTGCAGATGTCGCCCCTGTTCACCACCGACATTTTCTTCCCGCTGGGGATTGATTTGGTGCTGTACACCTACAATTTTCAGAATGCGCTGCTGGGGCTGCCCCTGCTATTGGGATTGAATCTGACGCTGGCGAGCAATGTGACCATCTTGCTGGCATACGTGCTGAGCGGGTACGGCACCTTTTTGCTGATTCGCTATTTGCTGCCCGACCGCGCGGGCGGAACCCCAACCGGCACGGCGGCGGCGTTCATCGGCGGGGCGGTGTATGCCTTTATGGCGAGCCACGCCATTTTCGCCGCGCTGGGACATTATGACATCGTTTCCACCGAGTTCATTCCCTTTTTCGCGCTATTTTTCATCAAAACCCTGCGCGAACCGGGCTGGAAAAATCCCGTGCTGGCGGGAGTGTTCGCCGCGTTCAGTTTGCTGGCAGAAATGATTTTTGGCGTGTTTTTGCTGTTTTTGGGAATTGTGATTCTGCTGTTTGAGTTTTTTACCCCCTTCCCCAACCCTTCCCCCTCAAAGGGGGAAGGGAGTGTTCCCTCTCCCTTTGGGGAGAGGGTTAGGGAGAGGGGAAAAATCATCATCCGCCTTCTTTTTCTGGCACTCACCGCCGCGATTCTGTGGTCGCCGGTGATGCTGCCCATTTTGCGCGCGTTTCTGGCGGGACATTTTGACCTGAACGGCTGGGGCGAAAGCCTGAAGCTCAGCGCGGATTTGGCGGGTTGGTTCACGCCGACCGCGCTCCATCCGTTGTGGGGCAGCGATTGGGTCGCTCGCTTGCGGCAGGTGCAGGAAGGCACCGCCCCCTTCAGCGATGTGAACACCGTTTTTCTCGGATTCGGGGTGCTGGCGCTGGCGGCGCTCGGCGCGGTGAGCCACTGGCGGCGCGTCAAATTGTGGGTGGCGGGCGCAATCACCTTCGCTATTTTCACGCTCGGTCCCGTGCTGCAAATTCGCAGACGCTACCTTTTCCCCTTCGACAACCTTTTCCGCGAGCAGGGTATCCCGCAGGACGTGACCTTTCCCCTGCCATTCGCTCTGCTCCACTGGCTGCCCGTCATCCGCGCCAACCGCGTCCCCGCCCGATTTTCGGTGGTGCTGGGGTTGTGTCTGGCGGTGCTGGCGGGGTTCGGGGCGTTGAAAATCCTGCGGATTTTGGGTTCAAAGTCAACCAATCTCCACCCTCCAATCGCCAATTTCCCACTGATAATGGCAACTGTTATTCTGCTTGCATTTGCTCTGTTCGACCAGATTTCCGTGCCGCTGCCGCTCACATCCGCCAAAGTGCCGGACGTGTATGCCAAAATCGGCGCGGAAGATGGCGATTTTTCGCTGTTGCAACTGCCGCTCGGCTGGCGAAACAGTTTTGGCGTGTATGGTGCGGAACGGACGCAAATTCAATATTATCAAACCGTCCATGGCAAGCCGATGATTGGCGGCAATATTTCCCGCGCCCCCGATTTCAAATTCGACTATTACAGAAACACCCCGCTTTTTCAGGCGTTTACTCAAACTGAACTGCCGCAATCCGACCCGGCGGTGGACGCGGATACATTGGCAAAAGCGCAACAGCAGGCGGGGGAATTGATGACGCTGTACAACGTGCGCTATCTGCTCATCCACGACCCCATTCCGGGGCGCAAACCGTATGAAGATACATTTTCCGCCACCCGCCAGCTTGCCTTCGACCTGCTGCCGCTCGACCCCGAACCCGCCTTTGCGGGCGATGGCGTGGCGGCATACCGCATAAATCAACCCCCCGTGCCGAACCCGTTGCGGGTGGAATTTGGTGACTGGACGGGCGCGCCGTATCGCGGCGCAGGTTGGGCGGGCGATGAAAATTTCGAGGGCGCGGGAGTCAACTGGGCAACCGCACCAATCGCCGAAATTTTCGTGCCGGTTCGCGGTGACGGTGACCGCACGCTGAAAATGCACCTCAAACCGTTCAACTATCCCGGCACGCCACCGCAGGCGATGTCGGTGCGGGTCAACGGGCAACCGGCGGGCGATTTTCCGCTCAATCCCGATTGGCAGGTGCTGGAAACCACGCTTTCAGCGAGTCTATTTTCGCCCGGGCTGAACCGCATCGAACTGGAATTTGCCCATACCGCTGTCCCGCGCGACGTTTTGCCCGCGCAGACCGCCATCGGCGCGACGGGCGTTTCCGTGCCGGTGGACGTGGAAATCAACAGCACGGCGGATTTTTCGTTTGTGACAGTGGGATATGGTGACCGCGCGGAAGACGCTTCGGCGCACCGGCGGGGAATCAATGTGACGGTGCTTGACCCGCAGAGCGGTGAAATTCTGGCGAAAAAAGGCTTCGACACGGCGGCAAATCACTATGAAGATGCCGCCCTGCGCGAGTTTCTGGCGCAAATCCCCGACGGGCAGATTGTGCTGGTCAGCAGCAAAGGGGCAGACGCGGGCGCGTTTCTGTCCGGCGGATTTGAGATGCTCGGTGGCTCGGCGGGTGTACTGGCGATGCCATACTCGCTCATCGGCGTGAAGGGTGCGGTGGTCGGCACAGCGGCAGAAAGCCCCGACGGCTATCTGCGGCTGGGGCGCAATCCCGATGACCGCTCGCTGGCGGTGGCGGTGGACTGGCTGGAAATTGCGCAGTGATGTGAAAATAGAAACGCGGATAACGCTGATTAAACTGATGTTCGCTGATTTTCTTAAAATTCATCCGTGAAAATCAACCTAATCTGTGCAATCTGCGTTCTATCTTTTTTGCCTTGCCGGATTTCCCAACTGCTGAAACTGTGCTATACTGCTTGCCGTGACCTGCGAAGGTCAATGAAAGATTAATCGAGTATCCAATGGTTGCCCGACAAATTTCGTCGGGCTTTTTGTTGCAACAGAGTGGCTTTTGTGTGTGGGACCGAAGTCGAACTGTTGGCAAACAACAGGGAGTATGCGGCGCAAGCGGCATGCAAGATGGACGACT
>CAYZQQ010000137.1:0-7903 GCA_964480075.1 uncultured Anaerolineaceae bacterium | reverse complement strand
TTTTAATTGGACAACAATTTGAACTGATTCGTCAATTGTTGAATTTTGAAACCAACACCCAAAAATTGATACAAATTGTGCTGTTGGGTCAAAATGAATTGCGAAATAAACTGAAACTCAAACGAGCATTGTCTTCGCGGTTGGCTACCCGGTCAACCATTGAACCATTACACTTTGAGGATACCCACGCGATGATAAACTATCGCGTAATGGTCGCCGGGCGGCGTGACCCGTTGTTTACCGATGATGCCATCCGGAAAATATACGACCATAGCCATGGGATGCCCCGCGACATTTGTGTCCTTGGGTTGAATGCGCTTCCATTGGCGCTCTTAAAAAGAGTGAATATAATTGATGGCAACCTTATCGATGAAGCGGTTAAGGAGATGGCGTAGTGCCAAAGCGAAAAAATTCCGAGGAAATTAGTGGCTCCACCTTTGCTGATTTGTATGATGTTCAACAGGAGTTATCTCGCCAATCGGCGAACCGGTTGGGACGCCCCAAAAATAAAATTGAGCGGAAGCCAACAACCGTCTATTTAACGAAAGATGAAATTCGAATGTTACGACGATTGCAAATGTCCATCGGTGAGCATGTATCCTCGGTCAACCGCAGTCAAATCATCGGTATCGCCATTGAGTTGATGACCGATATCGTCGCCGCACACGAAGACGGCGACAATCTATTCGAAGGCGCTCGCAGCTTAAATAGTGTAAAACGTCGATTGCGGGAAATCTTAACGATGTAGTTTTATAATTTCTTGATTTTACAAAGTCATAAAACTAAGAAATTATAAAACTAACAATAGTAGAAAATTATCTATGCATGCATCTCAAACTGCTTCTCAACCGATACAAATTCCGCTACCCACCGGACTGCCGGTGGGCACGGTGAACGTCTATTTTTTCCCCGGACCCGTTCCCACGTTAATTGATACCGGACTGAAATCCACGGAAAGTTTCGCCGCATTACAGCAAGCGCTGGCGATGGAAGGCTATTCGCCGGCTGATTTGCAGCGAATTATCATCAGCCATCCGCATGTGGACCATTTTGGTATGGCAGCAGACATAGCTGCCCAAAACAATGCCGAACTGCTGGTCTTTGAACCGACAATCCCCATACTGGTCGATTTTCCGCATTCGTGGCATCATCGTTCTGAATATTATCAGCATGTACTTTTTCCGAAATTGCATCTCTCTGATGACGTCGCGTTGCCAATCGCTTCATATTACAAAACGATAGAGAAAACGGCAGACGCGCTTCCTGCCAAACGAGTCACGCCGGTTAGGGCAGGGGAGTGGATTCAGTTGGGTAACCGGCGCTGGCAAATATTGCATACCCCGGGGCATTCTGCTCACCTGACATGCTATTATCAACCCGAAACACGCCAATTCATGTCCACCGATATGCTGTTGCATCAAACACCCACACCCATCATTGAACCACCCGCAGACAACTCCGACAATTACGTACCATCGTTGCCGCAATATTTGGAATCGCTGGCGCGGATTGATGCGTTGGCAATAGAAGTGATATACCCCGGTCACGGCGAAACCTTCTATGACCATCACACACTCATCGAACATCAGCGCGCCCGAATTCGGCGGCGGCAGCAGGAATGTCTGCAATATGTGCGGGACGGAGATGCTACCGTTGAACCACTTCTGATAAAAATGTATCCTCACTTTCCACCGCAATTTCGATTCGCCGCGCTATGGATGCTGTTGGGCTATTTGGATATGTCTCGCGCCACCGGTGACATTACCCGGGTGGACTCCAATGGCTATTGGCAATACTTTCCAAATTAGACCCGGATATTGAAACCCTGAGGAGGGTATCATCAAAACGCTGGTAATTGGTGCGGGGGCAATTGGCTGTCTGGTTGGCGGGCGATTGACACTCGCGGGAAACGATGTGACCCTGTTGGGACGAGAAAAACTGGCTCGCGCAGTTGCCGCCGGTGGGTTGCGATTGCAATGGCACGACGGTCAAACAGAAACAGCACATCCGCATGTGGTGACTGAATTGTCTGCGCTTGATGATGTCTCATCGTTTGCGCTGGCACTGGTCACGGTTAAATCATACGATACCGCTTCTGCGATGGCAGGATTGGTGGGGCAGTTGCTGCCGACCACCCACATCCTTTCACTGCAAAATGGTGTCGGCAATGAAGAATTGCTCGCGTCTTTCTTTCCGGATGTGCCGATTTTGGCGGGGAGCATCACCTTTCCGGCGACCATGCCGCAACCGGGTGTGATTGCAATTGCCAAAGATAGCGGCGTCATCGCGCTGGCTGCCGCATCGTCAGCCGCCGATGTCACCGCGGTGGCAGACACGTTTCGCCGCGCAAAATTTTCGGTGGCGGTGTACGATGATTATCGCAATCTAAAATGGTCAAAATTATTGATGAATATCATCAGCAATGCCATCCCCGCAATTTTGGATATGCCGCCCGCCGAAACTCTTTCGCATAGCGGTGTTTTTGATTTGGAGATGGAATCCATCCGAGAAACGCTGACAGTGATGCGCGCCGCCGGAATTTCGCCGGTGGATGTGCCGGGGTATCCCGTGCGCTGGCTGATGCGTGCCGTGAACTGGCTGCCATTGTCGGCATTGCGCATCATCTTAAAACCGAAAATGATTGGCGGGCGGGGCGACAAGCTTCCATCGCTGATGCTGGACCTGCGGCGCGGTCGCAACCATTCAGAAGTGACCGTGTTAAATAGCATGGTGGTCGATTTGGGAAAACGATATGGCATACCGACGCCGGTCAACCAAACCATCAGCGCCATATTAAATGGAATGTTGGACGGAACAGTGAGGCGGAAAGCCTATTATCGCGCACCGGATGCGCTTTTAAGAACCGTGCAGAAAACGCGAAATACGTTTTTTGCGGGAGGGTAAATGTTGTATGTATTTGCGGTTGGCACAATAATAATTGGGTATTTAATGGGGTCCATCCCGATGGGATATTTAATTGCCCGGTCGCAGGGAATAGATTTGCTAAAATCGGGCAGCGGAAAAATTGGCGGCACCAATGTGTTGCGGGCGGTGGGATTGTTTCCTGCCACGCTCACAATTCTGGGTGATGCATTTAAAGGACTGATACCCACATATTTTGCCGTAATGATATTTGCCAATTCGCCATTTCATATGGCATGGGTGGCGGCGCTCACCGGCGCGGCGGCAGTGGTCGGGCACAATCACTCGGTTTTTTTAAAGTTTCGGGGTGGGGCAGGGGGCGTTACCGCTTTGGCAACCCTTGCCGCGTTGACATTTCCCGGAGCATTGATAGCGGTGGGGGTAGCAATTTTAATGATTATCATCACCCGTTTCGCGTCAATGGCGACGTTCTCCGGCGCAATTACGGGATTGCTGGTACTCATCATTTTTGCAATTTTGCACATCACGCCCGCGGCATATATTTTATATGGAATTATTGTGGTGGGATTCATTGCTTGGGCGTTGCGCTCCAATTTTGCCCGGATTCGGGCGGGCACAGAGCGAGTCATCGGCGCAAAAGAAAAAGACATCACCGCGCTGTAAACGGTAGAAAAGAAAAAAGGCGGCGTTTGCATCATTTGCAACGCCGCCTTTTTTCTTGCTATAAATCAAACACTTCGCCGCGCTTGGGCGTATGCACGTGCGGAATACCCCGTTTCTCAATTTCCGCTGCCAGCGGGAACATATTCTTCGGTTCGCCATGCACCAAAAAAACATGTTGCGGCATTTTTGTTTCTTGCGCTTTGCCCAGCCAATGCAGCAACCCGTTGCGGTCGGCGTGCCCGGAATATCCTTCCAGTCTAAAAATTTCGGCGCGCACCTCATATTTGTCGCCAAAAATTGGCACCGGTGATTTCCCGGACAAGATTTTTCGCCCCAGTGTATATTCTGCCTGATACCCCACAAACATAATGGTGTTGCGCGGGTCTTCGATATTATTTTTTAGATGATGCAATACTCGTCCCGCCTCGCACATTCCCGATGCGCTGATGATAATTGCCGGTTGGTGGAGGAAATTCAACTTTTTTGAATCTTCAACATCCCGGATATATCGCAAATCTTCAAACCCGAATGCGTTGGCGATATGGTTGTTTTTCATAAACGATTTAATTTCATCGTCATACACTTCCGGGTGATTTTTGAATACTTCTGTCACATTTACAGCCAGTGGACTGTCCACAAAAATATCCAATTCCGGAATTTGTTGGCTGTCGTGCAACTTGTGAAGCTCATAGACAAGTTCCTGCGTGCGCCCAACGGCAAACGACGGGATAATGATTTTCCCGCCACGGTCAAACGTTTTTACCACCTGGTCCCGCAATTCTGCGGCGGTATCTTCGATGGGGGCATGCACCCGATTGCCGTAGGTTGACTCCATAATAATGATGTCAGCCTCTGACACAAATTGCGGGTCACGCAGAATGGGCAAGTGTTTGCGTCCCACATCGCCGCTGAAAGCCAATCGTTTGTGGTGTCCGCCATCGTCAATATCTATGGTCACGTTTGCCGAACCGAGCATATGTCCCGCATCGCCAAAACGTACTTCCAAGCCTTCAACGGGTGAAAACGGCTGATGGTAGTCAACACTTTGTACCATTCTCATGGTTTTATCGACATCGGCGGCAGTGTAGAGCGGCTCAAACGGCTTCTTTCCCTGCCTGCGGCGTTTTTTGTTGACATACTGCACGTCATATCCTTGAATGTGCGCCGAGTCGAGCAACATATAACTGATGAGGTCTTGGGTGGCATAGGTACACCAAATGGCGCCGCGAAATCCGTTTTTTACCAGCGATGGAATATTGCCGGAATGGTCAATGTGCGCGTGAGAGAGAATGAGCGCGTCGATTTCACCGGGGTTGAAGGGGATTTGACGATTGCGCTCAAACGCGATTTTTCGCCGTCCCTGATAGAGTCCGGCATCCAGCAGGATTTTTCGATTATTGACGGTTAGCAGGTGCATCGAGCCGGTGACGACCTGTGCGGCTCCCCAAAATTGTAATTCCATGGCTGGCGCTCCTTTTTAACGGCGAATGGTTTTCCATAGTATACGCCAATTTTGCGCAAAAACAAGGTCGCCGAAAAAGATTTCGTTTTTGCCGCTTCAATTTTTACGTGCTATAATGCCTTGTCTCAGTTTTAACTTTTCGAATAGTGTCGCTTGGGTCAAACTGTATTGCCCACACCAATAAGTCACAACACGATACCGCCGTCGATGGACGCGGCGCCCGACATATATGATGGTCTTCGATATGTGTGTGCAAAAAAACCGGATGCTGGAGAATAACCGACAATCAGCGATTGTTGTATACTCCGGCATTTTTGTGTGCCACACGATAAAAACCATTGAAAGGAGGTGAGGCTGTCTGAAAAAATCATGAACAAAGCAATTAGTGCTATGTAATTCAATGATGTCAAATTAGCGTAAAAGGAGGATGGTATGTCTGTAAAAAGACTCTTTCGGGTCTTAAGTTTTATGGTTGTGTTGAGTATGGTGCTGTCGCCGTTGGCAGTGTTTGCCCAAGGACCCCTTCAGGCGGACGGATCACAGCCCGTAATAATTGGGGCGTCACATGCGACCACCAAAGATATGGTCAGTATTATTGTGAACCTTGACGTTGCGCCGTTGGCAACATACGCCGGCAATGTAAATGGATTTGCTCCTACCAGTCCCAAAGTGACCGGAGCGCGAAAGTTAGATGTTACCACTGCCGATGCTCAAGCCTATCGAGCTTATGTGACGCAACAGCTTCAGTCGTTTGCGACACAGGCTCGACAAGCAGTCCCTTCGGCGCGAATCATCCATAATTATGATGTAGTCATCGGCGGGGTGTCGATGATAATACCTGCCGACCAAGTTGATACCATCGCCAATTTGGCGGGAGTGAAAAAGGTCTATATGGATACTATGCGGTATCCGTTGACCGATGCTAGCAATACTTTTATTGGTTCTCCTACGTTATGGACCTCATTGGGCGGACAAGAAAGTGCGGGCGAAGGTGTTGTTGTGGGTGTTGTTGATACCGGTATTTGGCCCGAACATCCCTCTTTCTCTGACCCCGATCCTTCTGGAAAACCATACTCTGCGCCTCCTGCAAGTTGGAAAGGGACTCGCTGCGATTTCAATACAGATGCACCCAATACAGGAGCCCCGGCATTCCAATGCAACAATAAACTCATCGGTGCCGCAGAATTTTTGGATACCTATAAAGCCCTCACCGGATTAGATCCTAAAGAATTTGACTCTGCCCGTGATGACAATGGGCATGGTACGCACACTACTAGCACTGCCGCAGGTAATGCAAATGTCCATGCGACTCTTTTGGGGATTGACCGCGGATTAATTTCCGGTGTTGCCCCACGCGCCCATGTGGCAGCCTATAAAGCATTGGGTGCATTAGGGGGATATTCTTCTGACCTTTCTGCCGCCATTAACCAAGCCGTGGCAGATGGGGTGGATGTTATCAATTACTCCGTCGGCGGCTCTTCCAGCGACCCGTATAACGATACCGACGCATTGGCATACCTTGATGCCTACGCCGCCGGTGTTTTTGTTGCCACTTCAGCCGGTAACAGTGGTCCCGGTGCAAACACGGTCGGTTCACCGGGCGATGCCCCGTGGGTAATGACCGTGGGCGCCAGTACTTCCGACCGTAATTTCATCAGTACACTCACTGTGACCGGACAAACCACCGATACCGTGCCGATTACCGAAACACTGGTTATCTCCGGTGCGTCCGTTACTGCCGGTATTATTACCCCTACCACCGTATTGATGGCGGTTGACTACGGCGATGAAATGTGCAATAGCCCATTTGCCGCTAACACTTTCCACGGTGAAATTGTGGTGTGTAAACGCGGTGTCATCGCTCGTGTAGAAAAAAGTTACAACGTAGATCAGGGTGGCGCCGGCGGGATGATCCTCTACAACCCGACATTGCAAGGGTTGGCTACCGACAATCACTTTGTGCCCAGCGTCCATCTTGAGAATGACACCGGACAACAATTGCTTGATTTTATGGCAGTACACACCAATACGCTTGCCTCCTTTACCGGCGGCTCTGCCACAACTGTTCAAGGGGATGTGATGGCAGCCTTCAGTTCTCGTGGCGGCACCGGCAATATGCTCGGTATCGCCCGTCCTGATATTACTGCGCCCGGTGTGCAAATTTTAGCCGGCAATACCCCGCAACCCTCATCCAGTGAAGCCGGTGTCCCCGGCGAGCTGTTCCAATCCATTCAGGGAACGTCTATGTCCAGTCCGCACATTGCCGGGTCGGGCGCATTGTTGAAAGCGCTGCATCCCGATTGGACACCCGGACAGATAAAATCTGCCATTATGACCACTGCCAAAACTAATGGCGTGACCAAAGAAGATGGGACTACTCCTGCGGATGCTTTCGATTACGGTTCGGGGCGAGTTGACCTGACCCAAGCCGGAGACCCGGGACTCACCTTCAGCGCCTCGTACGTTGATTTTGCCACTCATAAAAATGACCTGTGGAATGTTAACTATCCCAGTGTCTACTTCCCCGTGATGCCCGGTATGATGACGGTACAGCGCACCGCCCACAGCGAATTGAGCGCTGACAGCACCTGGACACTCTCCGTCGATGCTCCCGGCGATGTCAACATTACCGTTCCGGCAAGTATAGCTGTTCCTGCCGGCGGCGATACAGCATTCTCCATTGCCGTGGATGTTTCTGATGTCCCGCTGGGTGAAACCCGTTTTGCTCAGATTATGTTGACCGATGGCACACATATGGCACACATCCCGGTCACACTGGTGCGGCGGCAAGCAGATGTGCATGTCGAAAAAGACTGTGGTAATAAGATCGGAAGAGCACACGTCTGAACTCCAGTCACACCTGAGAATCTCGAATGCCGTATGCTGCACGATAAA
>CAYZQQ010000136.1:0-7920 GCA_964480075.1 uncultured Anaerolineaceae bacterium | reverse complement strand
CGATGTCCACCGCCACCAGCGCGAGCGATTCATCCAGCGGCACGATGGCGTGCCCCATGCGGGTGATACCCCGTTTATCGCCGAGCGCCTGCGCCAGCGTTTGCCCCAGCACAATACCCACATCTTCCACCGTGTGGTGGGCGTCGATGTGCAGGTCGCCGGTGGCGCGCACGGTCATATCGAAACGGGCGTGCCGCGCCAGCGCGTCGAGCATGTGGTCTAAAAATCCCACCCCGGTGTGAATGTCAGACTTGCCGCTGCCGTCCACCTTCAGCGAAATAGTCACATCAGTTTCGTTGGTTTTGCGGTGGATGGTGGCGGTGCGGGTAGGATTGGTTATTGGAGATTGGTTATTTGCCATTGGTTTTTCTCATAGTGCGTGAAACGTGATGCGTGAGGGTTGGTTATTGGAGATTGGTAATTGGTGATTTACTGACCGCTGACGACTGAAAACTAGGTTGTGTTGCCGTTTTTGAAATATGCGTGGAAATTACGCGATTCTATTGCAAAATTATAGAAATGTCATTCCCGCGAAAGCGGGAATCCATAGTTTTCTGGCTCAACGGGAATTCAGGGGGTAGACGAAGTTGCGGTCATTCTGCTTTGAACTAAAGTTCAAGCTGATAGCTCAAGCCGACTTCAAGTCGGCTTTTGTTTTTAGTCCTGAAATTTATTTCGGGGTAACCCCGCGAATTCCTGAAGACCCAGTTTTCTACTGTGGATTCCGGATATTCCCCTCCGGGAAATTCCGGAATGACATACCGACGAGCAAGAATTATGCGTTTTTCGCACCTCGGTTCATAAAACTACCAAATGTCAACACGCCCTAAGAACTGATTGCAACTTTGAACTCAAAATAAATTCGACAGCTCTTCCGGCGATTCAATTACCACATCCGCCCCCAGCGATTCAAATTGCGCGCGCAGAGCTGCGGAGTCGGTGGCGGTGGCAAGCACGCCCACCGCCGTAAATCCGGCGGCTTTCGCGGCGCGAATGTCGTCGGGGGTGTCGCCGATGTAGGCACAGTGAGCCGGTACGGGCGACAATAGCTGTGCGGTAGCCAGCAGACTCCACGGGTCGGGTTTGGCGGATGCCTCCGCCGAGATTACATCATCATAGGTGACCATCGCCTGAAAATACCGCGCGCTGTCGAGCCGTTCCAGCGTGACTTCCGCTTCGGCGCGGGGGCGTCCGGTAGCGATGCCCAGCGGCATTTTCTGTGCCAGCGCCGCCAGTGTTTCGGGGGTAACAAGCAGTGTTTCACGGTTGATAACGCCCGGTTGATGCACCACCAGCGCCTTTTCACTGTAAATCTCGGCGAACAATGGCTCACCCAAATAGGTTTCTTGAAAAATACGCTGAATGAGATTACTTTTCCGTAAGTCGCCGCTGGCGAACAGCAGATGGGAATTGCGTTGTTGCGAAATCGACTTTAACCCGGCTAATCCGCCGCCGGCAGCCGAAACATGCTTTGCCAGCGCTGATATGTCTTTTTGGGCGCGCAGGTCATCACGGCTGGTGGGGGCGTTTCCGTGAGTTGCCACTTGCAGATGTGCCATCAGCGTGGAGATGCGGCGACGCAACGGCAGCGTTGGCATTGGCATAGGAGGAATTAAATCTAAAAAATAGGTGATGAATGCGGTGGTCAAATCCCAATCGTTGTTAAAGCCACCGGCGTTTTTCAGCAGCGACACGTCTGCCGGGGTGAGCAGTGGCGTGTCGTCAGCGGCGGACAGACGCAGCCCATCGTTAAAAAAGATGTCCACGGTGCGGATGATGGCGGCGCGATATGAGCGCGATACATCTACCAGCACCCCGTCCATATCGAAGATGAGACCGTCTATTGGGTTTCGGGTTTCGGATTCAAGGTTCAAAGTTGCAAGCCAATGCAAAATTCTCAAAATGTAAAATGCAAAAATTGATGAATGGGCGAATCTCCAAGCTCACATCGCTTTCAGCGTTTCCAGCAACCGTGCCATATCCTCCGGTTTTCCGATGGCGATTCGCAGGTGTCCGTGCAGTCCGGACGGGGTGTAATTGCGAACCAGAATGCCCTGCCGTTTTAGGGTTTCTTGCACGGTTTCGGCGGTGCGCCCGCCGCCAACTTTTGCCAGCACAAAATTGCTGTGGCTCGGATACGTTTTTAACCAGCCGATAGTTTGTGCTTGCTGCTGAAATTCGTCGCGGGTGGCGACAATTTTTGCTACGGTTTCCATCAGATAATCCAAATCTGCCAGCGATGCGAGTGCGGCTTCTTGCGCCACTATGTTTACGTTGTAGGGTGGTTTTACCCGCCACATCATTTCGGCGATGGGGGTGGGGAAAATGCCGTATCCCACCCGCAGTCCCGCCAATCCCGCCCATTTGCTGAATGTGCGCAGGACAATGAGATTGGAATATTCAAGCGCCAGTGGCGCGGTATTCTGCCCGCAAAATTCGGCATAGGCTTCATCCCACACCACAATGATGGGGAGTTTCAATAGCCGGTACAGCGTCTCAATGGGGGTGATGCCGCCATCGGGATTGTTCGGCGAGGTGAGAAACAGCACTTTTGCGTGCGGATTGTCCGCCACCGCCTGCTCGATACCCGGCACATCCAGCGAGAAATCGGCGTGGCGCGGCACGTCAATAATTTCCGCGTGGTTTACGCGCCCGTTGATGGGATACATCCCAAAGGTCGGTGGGGTGTTGATGATGGCATCGCCGGGGTTAATGAACAACCGCAGCAGCATGTCAATTACTTCATCGGCACCGCTGCCGACAACGATATTTTCGGCGGGGACGGACACAAATTCGCTCAGCGCAGCGCGCAGATGGCGCGAAGCGGGGTCGGGGTAGATGTGGGTAAATTTGAAATTGGCAATGGCGGCGCGCGCTTTCGGCGATGCGCCATACGGGTTCTCGTTGGCATCCAGTTTAACAATTTCCTCAACCGGAATGCCGAGCTGTTCTGCCAGCACATCAAACGGCGCCACGGGTTTATAGGGTGTCAGTCGATTAATATCACTGCGAACTGCGTTTTTTGCGATGAATTCTTTCATAGGTCAAACCTCATTTTTGCCAGTTGTAGGGGTAGCTCGCGAGCCACCCCTACTCTTAAATCATTCTCTTACCTGCACCGCCTGCACGTGCGCGGTCAGCCCTTCCGCTTTTGCAAGCCGTTTCGCGGCGGGGGAAATTGCTTTCGCTTCGGCGGCGGACAGCCCGAAAATGCTGATAATCTTTGTAAAATCGCGCACGCTGAGGGGACCGGCAAACCGCGCCGTGCCCATTGTGGGCATCACATGGGTGGGTCCGGCGGTGTAATCGCCCAAAACTTCATACGTGTGTTCGCCGACAAAAATGCCGCCCGCGTTCTGCACCTGCCCCACCAGTTCCCACGGATTTTGCACGTGCAGGCATAAATGTTCCGGCGCGTATAGATTGTTTAATTTTACCGCTTCGGTCAAATCGCGGCAAATAACCGCGCCGCTCTGTGCCATTGCTTCGGTGATGATGTTTAGCCGCGACAGCGCGGGGGCTTGTTTTTCAATTTCCGCCTGCACGGCGAGCGCCATTTTTTTGCCGGGGGTGATGAGAATCGCCGCGCTTTGGGTGTCGTGTTCCGCCTGCGCCAGCAAATCCGCGGCAACCAACATTGGGTCAGCATGTTCATCGGCGATGACCAGCGTTTCGGTGGGACCGGGCAGCCCATCGATATCCACCATGCCGTACACCTGCCGTTTGGCGGTAACGACAAAAATATTGCCGGGTCCGACAATTTTATCCACTTTACGGATGCTTTCCGTCCCGAAAGCCAGCGCGCCGATTGCCTGCGCCCCGCCCAGCGCGATGACTTCATCCGCGCCCGCGACTTTCGCCGCTGCCAGCAGTACCGGCGCAATTTTGCCGTTTTTTCCGGCGGGGGTGGCGACCACCACTTCTTTTACGCCCGCCACCCGCGCGGTGACCGCCGTATGAATCAGCGTGCTGGGGTAGGGTGCCGTGCCGCCGGGGACATACACTGCCACCCGCTCCAACGGGCGAATCATTTGCCCCAGTGCGCCGCCGTCATCGCGCCAGTCGAGCCACGATTGCGAGGGTTGTTTCTCGTGAAATTGGCGGATGCGGTCGGCGGAAAATTGGAGCGCGTCGCGCAAATCGGCGGGGCTGGCGTAGTATGCCGCTTCAATTTCGTCTTGCGGCACGGTGAAATTTTCCGGTGCGCCGCCGTCAATGCGAGCCGTCCACTGGCGCACGGCGGCATCGCCTCGTTGGCGAATGTCGCTCAAAATGCGCGCCACGGCATCTTCCACCGACAGCGGTTCGCCGAAAACGCGGGCAATCCCGGCAATCAGCGTGGGCGATTGTCCCGTTTCCCCGACGGGTTTGCGACGCAAAAGTTCGCGCGTGCCGGTGTCGGTATCGTAGATGGGGAAAAGCATAATGTTGCTCCTTTTTAACCCCCTCCTGTCATCTTCGATGACTCCCTCCCCCTTTTAGGGGGAGGGTTGGGGAGAGGGTGAAATCATTTCAAAACCAGCGGCAAATAAATGAAATGGTTGCCGGATGGTGTGGGTGCGGAGGCACTCTGCCCGCAGACGAATCCACTGCACAGCGAAGTGCTGTTGCTCACTGTGCCCGCAATCGGCTGGGCGATGGTATTGCGCAAAGTGATTCCGCTCGCGGAGACGGTGTCACCGCCGCCGGAAACGACGTGGCGGGGCAGGCTTTCGCCCGCCGCCAGCGCGATGGCGGTCAACAGCAGCACACCAATCACCGCGCCAGTGACGATTTTTTTCAGGCGTGAGAATTTCATCGCCGCCCCCTAAAATGCCACTTCGGTGGCGCGCACGGTTGCCACCCAGAGGACCGCGTGTCCATTGGCGGTATCGCCGGTTACGTTAATGATGAGAGCATCGTTTACGTTATCAACCCCAACTGAAGCATTCCAATTGGAAGCATCTTCAAATGCAGTGGTTTGCGGGGTTCCAACCAAAGCGATTGAACTACCGGAAATATTTTTGACACTGCCTACAATATGATAACTTGCGGCATTAGTTCCGTCAGCATCAACGGCAACAATTTGAGCATCAAAGGCGACAACCCGGTTATTTGCGATGGTAAGTTGTTGAGAAGACCCATCTAAATGAAGCTCTGTCGTATTGCCATTTCCTGATAGGGTTACACCGCGCAAAACATAAGTGGTGGCTTGGGCATCGCCGGCGTTGGTGAATGCTCCGCTGGCGTATGCCATTTCACCGTAGTGGGTGGTTTGTGCTTGATACCCGCCGGGAATGGTGCTGTTGGTGGCAGAGATGACGTTTAAGTATCCGCCACCGATGGTGCCGTACTGCCCTTTGGACAGATTGCTCATCCCCCCGCTGATGGCACCATAGCTACTGTTGACTTGATTGCTTTGCCCGCCACCGACAAAACTATTGTCAGCATTGGCAAGGTTATTGAGACCACCGGTGACTACAGAATAGGCGTTTGCGGCATTATTGCCGGAGCCGCCGGCGACGGTGGCATAGTCATCGGTGGTACTGGTGCTGTTTCCGGCTCTGTTGTTGCGTCCCCCACCAATGACGGCGTATTTTCCGTCTGTAACGTTACTGTCACCACCGCCAATCGTGGCGTAATGGTCATTGACCGTGTTGTAACTTCCGCCGGCGATGGTAGCGTATGAGCCGGTACTGGTGATAGTGTTGTCGCTCCCCCCGCCGATGACACCGTATTGACTGCTGATTGCGTTATTTGCTCCGCCACCGACAAAAACGTAATCGGCTAAACCGTAGTTTCCATGACCCCCGCCGATGGTGGCGTATGGATTGCCGGTGGTGTTGTATCCGCCGCCACTAATAGTGGCAAAAGAACCACCAGCGGTATGACCCTTGCCACCGGAAATGGTAGCAAAACTGTCGGTGACGCGGTTGGGGACAGATAAGCCAAAATCATCGCCGCCTCCGCCGCCGATGACTGCTCCGAAAACGCCATCGGCGACACTGTTTTGCTCATACCCGCCGATGATGTTGGGGATGTTAGGACCTATATCATCAATCCCCGGTGTAAAACGCATGGCGGTGGTATTGCTGACCACCATCGTCAGGGTTTGGGTATCGGTGGTGCCGAGAATGGCATTGGTGGTGCCGCTGTTGCCCGTCAGCAACCAACCGGCGCTGCCACCCGTGCCGACATCATCCACCCCATCGGCGAAACCGGCGGGTATACCGGTAATGCCGCTCCACGGCACAGAGGCGGATGTGGCGGCATTTTCGGCTTGTAGGGCATAGGGCACGGACGCGAATCGCTGGCGGGGCATCGCTGTGCCGTCAACCGTCACTTTCAGCCAGCGTTCACTGCCACTGAAATCGCTGGCACTGAGCGGCGTTACGCTTCCCAGCATCACCGCAAAATAGCCGTCGCTGACGGTCACGCCGGCTTGTGTTTCCGTCCACAGCGGCGTGCCGCCCGTTTCCGAATCATATAAATCGAATTGCAGGGTGACCGTGCCGGTCATTGGGTTGCCATCGCTAACGGTTAAAAACCCTTGATAGCTGATGAGGGTTGGGGCTTGCGCGCCGGGGTCTGCCAGCGCCGTCATCGCCCCGAAAATAAAGAGTGCGAGAATAAGTCCGATTAAAATACTACCGGTAATTTTTGCATGTTTGCCTTTCATCAAATTCCCCTCCTGAGGAATGGTGTATGGTTTTTGGTTGCAGCTATACGGGGTTGGTTCTCGTCTTGAACTAAAGTTCAGGCTTATAACTCAAGCCGACCGAAGGTCGGCTTGAGCTTTTAACCCGGAAATTCATTTCCGGGTGTACTGACGTTTGACAGCTAACTACTGACCGCTAATTGCTGATTGAGCCGTTTCCACCGCTCCGGCTCTTCATCAAAAATAAAAAGCGCGGGCAGTACCACCACCCCACTGCCACCGATGGCACGCAATTGCTCAATGGCGGTTTGCAGTTCGGCGCGGTGAACCACCAGACTGATGGCGTGCCAGCCGTTTTCGCCGGGCGTTTTGGGATGCACCGGCGAAATGGTCGGACCCTGCAAGCCGCTCAGCACCGGGTATTGGTGGAGCTTGCGCGCCACCGCTTCCGGCGATTCGCCGCGCACGTTGGCGATAATGTTGTAATGCTGACGAGCGCGCAAGTGCGCCTCAATGCGTTCCAGCAGCAGATGCGCTGTGGCGAGCGCATCGGGGTTGGTTTGCAACGCATTCTGATTACCGAAAAAGACAGCTTGACTGGCAAGGATTCGCCCGGCGTCAATGCGTTTTAACCGATTTTCCTGTAGTGTTATCCCGGTCTGCACCAAATCGACAATGAAATCTGCCGTCCCCATATTCGGGGCGGCTTCCAGCGCGCCATCGGCGTGCAGATGACGGACCGGGGCAATGTGATGTTCATTTAAGAAAGCGGTTGCCAGTCGCTCAAATTTGCTCACCACCCGCAGCGGATGCCGGGTGTTCTGCGCGTAGTGAGCCAAATCAGTGAGGCTGTTGACCTGTGTCCAGCGTTCCGGCACAATGACTTCTAGCGTGCAGTGCCCAAAATCAAGCCCATTGTGGATGATGATGATATTGGCTTCTGTGCCGCGATATTCAGCCACCATGTCAAATCCGGCAATGCCGAGCGCAATATCGCCATGGCGAACCTGCCGCACAATATCGGCGGGGCGCTGAAACCACACCTCTACGTTTGGCAGCGTGTTCATCTGCGCAATATATTGCCGGCTATTGCGCTGCGTTACATCTAAATCGCACGCTTTCAGCAACTCCAAAGAATCTTGTTGCAACCTGCCTTTGCTGGGCAGCCCAATACGAATTTTTTCAGATGCCATATTTTTTGACCCCAAGATTTGCTAACAGACACCCTTTCGGTTTGACAAATGTTGACTGAAAATCACAAATGTCTCGAATAGGCAAATGAC
>CAYZQQ010000135.1:0-7954 GCA_964480075.1 uncultured Anaerolineaceae bacterium | reverse complement strand
GCGGGTGCTCATCGAAAAACCCGTTTCTGAACCGGGGGGCAACATGCCGCTTTGGGCGGGAGATGAATATACCATCGTCGGTATTGAGTTGAACGACATGCAATTACCGGCAGACCTCGTCACCGGATTACGCTCGGATATTCCAAACGCGGGTGACGGTCACTCATTTGTGGTGATATACAAGCGCCGGCAGGCGCCTTCAACTTTACCATAACAAAGTTGGCATAGTACCAAAATACTGGTATAATAGAAATATGGTCGAAAAAAAGCGAAACACACCGCGGGCGAAACGCCTGTCAACAAAAAATGCCACCGAATTGTCTCCGCAAACATTGTGGACAATTATCGCCGTGAATGCGCTGGTGTCGTTGGTTGTCAGTCTGACTGTCGTGCTGGTCATTGGTCCGTGGCTTTTTGGCAGCCCCTCCCCGTCCCCGGCGACAAAAGCCGCGGTCAGCACCCCCGCCGAAGACCCCACCGCATCAGCCATTGTGGATGAACCGTTCACCGCTACCCCCACAGCACGCGCCGAGCCGCTGGAATACGAGGTTCAGCCGGGAGACACGCTGGGAACCATCGCCGAAAAATTCGGGCTTTCCACCGATGAACTGATGGCGATGAACAGTCTCACCGATCCCAATCTCATCCGTGTGGGGCAAGCGCTGTACATTCCTGCCGCAGGGATGCCGCAACCCACCGCCACGCCAACCATCACTGCCGCACCGCCGGAGCCATTGCCGGCTACCACTTCTAAATTTGTGCTTCCCCCGGCAAATGTTTCGCTAACCCCCACCCCCACCCCGTCACCGATTCCAACCGCCACCGCTCCGCCGCTGGGACAAATTTCTATCGCCATCAATAGCGTTTTGGGTTACGGAAATATTGAGCAAGAGCAGGTTATCATCGCCAATAACGGTCCGGGAGTGCAATTGGTGGGCTGGACACTGAATGGTTCGGCGGGGGGAACCTATACCTTCCCCAACATGTTCCTGTTTAATGGGGGACAAGTTACCGTTCATACCACCGATGGCACCGTTTCGTACACCGATTTATATTGGGGGCTGACACAACCGGCGTGGCAAAGCGGCGATACTGTCACCCTCAAAAACATCAAAGGCGAAATCATCGCCGCATACATCATCCCCTAATTTTTAATCCGGCGTGCTTGCCACTTCTGCTAATTTCTGATATGCTCTAACCAGCACTCATGAATATGGCGGCACTATGATAAAGCTGTTAGCAACCTGGAATATCAAACCCGGACAAGAAAATGAATATTTTGATTTTACCGTGCGTGAATTTGCTCCCGGCGTGATGCGTCTTGGGTTGCGCCCGTCAGAAGCATGGTACACGGTGTACGGCGATGCCTCACAAATTTTAATGGGGTTTGTGGCTGATGACGTTGACGCGATGGTCACGGCGTTAAAAAACCCCGAATGGGAAACATTACACGAAAAATTACTCGGTTACGTGACCGATTATCAACACAAAATTGTCAAAGCCACCAGCCGGTTTCAACTATTTTAAATGACCCCCCTGCAAAAACCATGTTTTTTAGAAATGAAAGTAACCGTTCATCCCCCCTATCTTTATAGATGTTCAGATAAACATTTTGGGGTCTTTGGGAATTTGTGGGGGTAGCCCCGAACTAAAGTTCAAGGCAAAAACGCGGCAATCTTGCGCACCCCCTGAAATCCTGAAGAGCCAATTTTGTTTTGTCAAACCCTCGACTGCGTAAGGTGAGTTATTTTAAACGCAAAAAGTCCGGAGGATATTCTCTCCGGCCTTTTTCATTTCCCGTTACCGATTTCCAACAACGTCGGCAATAAAATTATACGGATACGGCAGCGATACTTCGCTAACGGCGGTGAGCCGCGCCTGCTGTTCCACCGACAATTGCCACCCCACCGTACCAAGATTGTCCTGCAAATGCGCCATCGAGCGCACTCCGCTGATAGGCGCGGTCACCCCCGGTTGGTGCATCAACCAATTCAGTGCAACTTGAGCCGGGGTTTTGCCTGTTTCTTCCGCCACCGCAAATAATTCATCCAGCACAGACCACGTGCGGTCATTGTTGTATGCTCTCCACGACTCGCCCCAGCCCTGTTTTTCGGCTTCCTCCACCCGCGTACCGCTTGGCGGCGCTGTCATCCCCCGCCGATATTTACCGCTGAGCCAGCCGCCACGCAATGGACTCCACGGGATGACCCCCAGCCCTTCGTTTTGGCACACGGGAATCAGTTCCCATTCCACGCTGCGATCCAGCATATTGTACAGCGGTTGCAGGCACGAAAATACTTCCAGCCCCATCTTTTTGCTGGTATCAATGGCCTTTTGCAATTGCCAACCGGTAAAATTACTCGCGCCGATATAGCGCACTTTTCCGCTTTTCAGCAGCGCATCGAGAGTTGCCAGCGTTTCTTCCAGCGGCGTGCCGGGGTCCCAGCAGTGAACCTGATACAGGTCAATATAATCGGTTTGCAGGCGACGCAAACTGGCTTCCACTGCCGAAAGAATGTGTTTGCGGCTCAAGCCAACGTCGTTTACCCCGTCGCCCATGGTAAACCGAACTTTTGTCGCCAGCACCACATCGTCACGCGGTTTTTCCTTTAGCCAGCGACCCACAATTTCTTCTGAAACACCCTGGGTATATATATCCGCCGTGTCGATAAAATTGCCGCCCGCGTCCACAAATGTGTCCAGCATACGATGGCTGGTAGCTTCGTCTGCCTCCCGTCCCATCGTCATTGTACCCAGACACAATTCGCTCACTTTCATGCCAGTTCTTCCCAAATAGCGATATTCCATTGGTTTCTCCTTTTGATTTATGCCGTGAATAACGGCGTTGAATCGGTTTGCTGAACCATATGCGCCATTTCCGCATCACTGGGGCGATGTCGGAATCGCGCCGCCGCATCGAGTACTTTTGGCAGCAGGTCAATATCGCCGACGGTGTTCAAAAACACGCCTTCTCTGCTCAGCACCCAATGCACCGCCCGGTCAATATCCGGTTGCGATTCCAGTGGTTCATACCATGTCGCGCGGGTGGGTATTTTGCCACCCCACGGACCCTCCGCCAGTGATTTGATGGTCTGCACGGCGACATTCCGTTCGCGGCACATGGCTGTCAACGCCTCAAAATCGGCGGCATATTGCGGATTCTGCATCATGGTGTAATTGTACGGTAATAGCACCGCATCAAAATCGAAGCGTTCCAAACTCCGCATGTGCATCGCGGCGACGGTAGTCCCGTGTCCGGTTACACCCAAAAAGCGAACCAAGCCTTTGTCTCGCGCTTCGATGAAGGCTTCCAGCGCACCACCCGGTCCCATTGCCGTCTGCCATTCATCTTCATCCACCAGAATGTGCATTTGCCACAAATCGACAGCATCCACCCGCAGTCGTTTCAGCGAGCGGCGTAATTCGTCCATGGCGCCGCGATACGTGCGCTCTTCGGTTTTGGTTGCCAGAAAAAACTTATCCCGATGCTTTTCCATCCACGGACCGATGCGCTCCTCCGCATCGCCGTAACTGGCAGCAACATCAATGTGATTGACGCCATATTCCAGCAACACCTCCAGTGTGCGGTCGGCATCTTTCTGCGAAACTCTTCCCAGTGATGCCGCGCCAAACAGCGTTCGTGTGCTGACGTGTCCCGTGCGTCCAAATGGTGCTTTTGGCAGCATAATTGCTCCTTTCGTTGCTAACTTTTCCGATATGGAGATTATAGCGGGATTACCGCCCGCGCCAAACCCCACCATTTTTTATAAATTTGCAATTGGGGTACTATTATTTTGAATTTGATTCTTTGCGGGGAACGGGGAACAATGAATTTAGATGCATTTTCAATTTCTGCGCTGGCAGATGAATTTCGGGTGACGATTATGGGCGGGCGCGTGCAGCAGATTATTCAGATAACGCCGCTCACCTTCGGGCTGGAAATTTACACCCAACGGCAGCGACACTATCTGCTATTGTCCGCCGAACCGTCTGCCCCGCGCATCCACCTGCAACCGCAAAAACCGCGCCGCGGCGATGCCCCCCCTGCTCCCATCTTCCAACTCCTGCGAAAATATCTGCGCGGAAGTTTGTTGATGACCATCGAACAGCCGCCGTTTGAACGGGTGCTGCTTTTTCATTTTTCGGGCAAATTCGGTGACAGCACAGTGGTGATTGAATTGATGGGCACGCGCAGTAATCTTATCTTTCTTGATGAAAATGACCGCATTTTAGCCATCGTGCGCCCCGCGCCGACCAAAAGCAAGCAGAGCCGACCGCTGCTGCCGAATCATCCATACACCCTGCCGCCCGCTCAGCAAAAGCTCACGCCCGATGCGCTGTCGCCGGAACGGCTATCCGCAGTTTTACGCGCCGCTCCCGCCGATGCGCCGCTACACAAAACGCTGGTGCGGCATTTGGCGGGATTGAGTCCGCTCATCGCCCGCGAAATTGTCTTTCGTGCTACGGGGCAATCGGACACCGCCGCCGTCGTCACTACCGATTTTACGGCTCTGCTGGAAACAATTCGACTGACGTATCGTCATATCAGCGACCATGCATGGGTACCGCACGTGGTTTTTTCGCAAGCGCACGCCGTAGAGCTGTTTGCCCCCATCGCGCTGACCCATCACCCGCGCGCCGTGCCGGTCGAAAGTATGTCGGCGGCGGTGGCGGCACATTTCTCCCGCACCGATGCGCCGGAAGCAGACGGGTATTTTGCCGCGCGGCTGCCCGTGCGCCAGCGGATTCAATCCATGCTGGATAAACTTTCGCGCCGCCAAAAACGGCTGGCGGACGATGCCGCAAAGTTGCGCAATCCGGATATCTTCAAAGAAAAAGGAAACGCGATTTTGGCAAATATCTGGCAAATTGCGCCGCGTCAAGAATTACTTTCGGTGGAATGGACAGATGGCGAAACGCTGGAAATTGCGCTGGATGGCACACTTTCGCCCGCCGAAAATGCGCAGAAGTATTTTTCGCGCTATCAAAAGGCCAAACGTGCCGCCGAAATTATTCCCGAACAACGGAAAATTGTCGCCCGGCAGTTCGATTATCTGCAACAATTGTTGTTTGATTTAGACAATGCCGAATCGCGCCCGGAAATTGATGCGATTGCGGCGGCACTGGCGGCCATCGGCGGGAATGATGGTCGTAAAAGTACCAAAAAGCGCGCAAAATCGCAGGCTGCCGGACAGCCACGCCGGTACGAATCGCCGGACGGGTTTACGGTGTGGGCGGGGCGAAACGCGGTGCAGAATCACCGGCTCACGTTTGAGCGTGCCGCGCCCAACGATATTTGGCTGCACGCGCGGGGCGTGCCGGGAGCGCATGGGGTCATTTCCACTGCCGAAGGGGAACCGCCGGAAACCACCATCGCATGGGCGGCGGGGGTGGCAGCCTATTTCTCCAAAAACCGTTCAGCGGCGTGGGTGGACGTGATTGTGACGCGCAAAAAGTATGTGCGTGCCATCAAAGGCGCGCCGCCGGGGCTGGTCTCGGTGCGAAAAGAGGAAACGTTGCGCGTTGCGCCGGTGAATCCGGAGGTGTAACCCCCCGGAGCCACGTTGGCTCCGGGGGGTTTTGGTTTTTGCAAGAATGACAATGCTATGCGGTTGAAGTCATCGGGGCGTTCCAACGGCAATACGTGCGATGACCCATCACCTTCGACCAACTCAAAACTGGCTGTGGGAATCGCCTCCGCCACTTCGCGACATACCCACGGCGGCGTCAGGCGATCCTGTTCGCCGGCGATGACGATGGTTTTAGCTGTCACCAGCCTCAGGCGGTCAAGCGCATCGTGTTTAACGTAGGCGTCGGCCTGTCGCTGGTAGGCTTCTGCCGAAACGGGATTCGGGTTTGATGCCAGCATTTGTAAGGTTTGCTGCACAGCTTCGGTGTTCCGGCGAAAACTTTCCGAAAAGAGCCATAAAAATTGCTGATCCGCAAAAGACATCCCTTCCCCATCGTGTGATTTGACGAAACTCCACACCGAAATAGGGTCGAATGCCGACCGTGTGGGCGCAGCGCCAGTTCCGGTCAACACCAGTTTGTTCAGTCGATGCGGGTGGCGGATAGCAAATTCCTGACAAATCATGCCACCCATCGAAATGCCCAGCAGGTGCGCCCGTGCAATCCCCAAATTATCCATCAGCGCGGCTACATCATCTGCCATATCGGCGATGGTGTACGGCGCGGAAGCTCGCGAACTGCGCCCCACGTCGCGGTTGTCGAAGATAATGGTGCGAAAGTGTTGCGAGAAAAACGGCACCTGATGCAGCTCCCAGAGGGTGGCATCATACCCAATGCCCATCACCAGCACCAGCGGCTCACCTTGTCCGTGCGATTCCCAATAAATTTCGTGTCCATTGCACATCGATTTTCCTGATTCCATCATTTGCCTCCTTATTTTTTGTTTTACTTTTTACCACATTACCTGTTCAAACGGTGCTGTCTCGCATCGCACCCGTCTATCGTGAAAAAGCCGCGAATTATTTCTGACATTCAATTATTCGTTCTTAAGTCTTGTTTACCAATGATGTGTCCCCATCGTTTATGTAACCGCGGGATAGATTCGGGTACATCAAACCGAATAGGGAAACGTTGCGCGCCCCAATATTGACGAACCGCGCCCAGCACGCTGATTTGGTAGCCGAGACTGCGGCACAAACGAATCATTGCCGGTGCAGCAGCCCCGCAAAGATAACAAAATCCCCGAGCTTGTATTTCAAACCAGCTATGCCCCAATAATCCGGCAAAAATTTGATGTCGGTAATCACTGTAGGTCCGAGCAACAATCGCACGCCCACCGTCAACAACCTGTCCGGGCGGCTCTACCCGCAGGTCAAATTCGGCTTCTGTTGGTAATATCCGGGCGGTGGCAGGGAAGACCAGGCGCGTTGTGGCGACCACATTTTGACCATCCCAGCCAAGTAGGTGAACAGCATCAGCATCATACTGATCCAACTCCAGGCCATCACGGAAATCCTCCGGTCTGGCCCACCCCTGCTGAGTGACCACTTCATACCTCAGCCGATAGGCAGCCTCAAGCTCATCAGGCAATTGTGCCACACGGAAACGGATCGGTTCTGCCAAAGCGATAAATTGTGTGGCAATCGCATCAGCAATGGCTTTTTCTGATGGGGTTAGATATTTCTTGATATCCATCACAAGTGCCTTCCTTTTTTTAACCATGACTCAATGTTATGGGCATTACATTTAGTTGTTGCCGCGATATACAAGCGGCAGAAACACCGACTGACTGCCAGAGGCTACCGCATTCCCGGCCAGCAAGACAAATGAAACAGGCGGACTAATATTGGTTCGGGTGCCATTGCCAATTGACGTCAGGCGATAAAATTGACCGGACCGCCCGAATTGATAATCTTGTCCATTTAAATTGAAGGTTGAGGCACTAAGCTGAGTCACTTCATTTACCCCAGAAGCAAGCCCTCTGTTGGGAGACTGCACGAGTAAAATATCATGGTAATGTATCGAAGTCGTTGCAATCGGAATTCCACTCGCAAAAGAGGCAGCATTATCAAAACTTCGGTCAGGCGGTGTTTCGGTATAGTAAAAGGTCATACTTCCGACTGCGTCAATGACAAACACCTCGGAGAGAATGGCGCGGGATGTCAAAGTAGCGGTCGCCACATAAGTAAAATGAGCTGTATCTTCCGATGGGTTAAGGCTATCTGAATAAATATCGGTGTTACTGACACCCCTGATATATGTCAAATAACCAAAGCCGGAAAAATCCAGATTGTTTTGATCCACCCGGCCAATGAATTCAAAGGCGTTTTGTTCAGCCGTGCCAATACCGACTTGTGGTGAAGCGGCTTGGGCGTTTCGGAGAGGCCAATTGGTAATCAGCAACATTGTGACACCTAACAAGACCACTCCCACTAAGTTGAAGTACCGGGTTTTTAATTTAACCGTTTGATTTTTTGAACTCAAC
>CAYZQQ010000134.1:0-8022 GCA_964480075.1 uncultured Anaerolineaceae bacterium | reverse complement strand
CTACAATGCCAGCCCCGATTCTACCATCGCCGCGCTGAACCTACTGCACGAGCTGACCGCACCGCGAAAAATCGCCGTGCTGGGATATATGGCAGAACTGGGGTCGTATGAAGAAGAAGGACATCGCAAAGTGGGGTGTCGCGCCGCAAACACCGTCAATATTCTGCTGGCAGTCGGTCGCTGCGCCGAAATTGTCGCCGCCGAAGCCATTGCGTGCGGGCTGAAAAAATCGCAGGTGCATGTCATGCCCTCCACAGTTGCCGCACTGGAATTTTTGCAAGCAAACTCGGTCGCCGGTGATACCATTTTGGTAAAAGGGTCACGGTCGCTGGCAATGGAAACCATTGTCAGCGAGCTAACCGCCGCCGCAGAGCGTGAGGGCTTGCACTGATGGCATACTCGCTCACCCTGGGAACCATTTCGTTTTTACTGGCGGTTATTTGGGGAACACCGCTCATTAATTGGCTCAAACGGCTCAAAATCGGGCAGCAAATTCGGGTGGAAGGTCCCACCACCCATCAAGTGAAAGCGGGCACGCCCACTATGGGCGGCTTGCTGGTGGTAATCTCCGTACTGCTCATCACCGGTGTATTGAACATTGCCAACTGGCTGGGGTTGAACCTCATCGGCAAATCCATTTTGGTACCGATGGGCATTATGGCATCGTTTGCCATTTTGGGCGTGATTGACGATTTGGAAACCGTGCGCGGTCCCGTGCGCGGGTTATCTGCCCGCGCGAAATTTACAGCGCAACTGGCGCTGGCAACCATCGCCACGCTGGTTATGTCTCTCGGCGATTTTCAATTTGCCAATGCCGTTGCCGTACCGGGCATTCAACATCCCATCAACATCAGCCCGCTAATTTGGATACCAATCGGCGTGTTCATTATTTTAGCCACCAGCAACGCCGTCAATCTCACCGACGGGCTGGACGGGCTGGCGGGCAGTATCGCCGCCGTGACATTTGTGGCTTATGGCATCATCGCCTTTTTGCAGGGACAATTGTGGCTGGTGGCGTTCACCTTCACCGTTACCGGCGCAATTTTCGCCTTTTTATGGTACAACGCCTACCCGGCACAGCTTTTTATGGGCGAAGTCGGCTCCGGCACACTCGGCGCAACACTCGCCGTGGTGGCGCTGATGAGCGGTCAATGGCTGTTATTGCCGATTATCGCGTTCGTTTTTCTCGCCGAAACCGTTTCGGTGATATTGCAGGTAGGTTATTTCAAACTGACCAAAGGCAAGCGACTCTTTAAAATGAGTCCACTGCACAACCATTTTGAACTTTCTGGCTGGTCAGAAACACAGGTCACACAACGATTGTGGCTCATCGCAATTTTGTCAGCTATGCTGGGCATCGCTCTAGCACTGAGATAAGCGGGCAACCGCAAACACACCAATCACCATCGTTTTTTTAATCACTTTAAGAGAGGGAAAATACCATGAGTAACACACCAAAACCCCGTCCCAATACCTTCAAACCCGTACTGGTTCCGCGCACGCCGCAACCGCAGCAAACCGCTTACGAAGCGGCACTGGAACTGGTGCAACTCATCGACATGCACCTCAGCAACGGCACACAACACTACCGCACCAAATCGGGTACATTGCTGCGCACGCTGGATCAGGTGGTCAACGCTATTTTAAGCGACAACCTGCGCGTCGAAGCGCCGAGCACCGGCTGGCAAGACGAACTGGCTCGCGCCGCATAGGGCTGATGTCCACCCTACCGTCAGCGACAGCGTTTGTCGGTATGGGAGTGGTCGTGGTGGGATTGGCTCGCGAAGGGAGCGCCGTCGCCCGGTTTTTTGTGGAACACGGCGCGCGCGTCACCGTTACCGACGCGCAGTCCGCCGCCAAACTACAACCGTGGCTTGCCACACTGGATGGATTGCCCATCAATTTTGAATTGGGCGCACATCCCGACTCGCTGCTGAATCGGCAGCAAACCGATGTGGTTCTCGTCAGTCCCGGCGTGCCGCTATCCATCCCGTTTTTGCAACAGGCGCAACCGCAAAAGCTGCTGCTCACCACCGAAAGCCGCGTTTTGAGCCAGTTTTGTCCCGCCCCGGTGGTCGGTATCACCGGTTCCAGCGGTAAAACCACCACGACGACTCTGGTGGGAAAAATGCTGGCTGCAAGCGGATTTACCACCCATGTGGGTGGCAATATCGGCACACCGCTCATTTCCCGTCTGGATGACATTCGCCCCACCGACCGGGTGGTGCTGGAATTGAGCAGCTTTCAATTGGAGTATTTTCACGCCGAGTTGAATGTCGATACCATCTGCCCGCCCGTGCTGAAACCGTTGTGCGCGGGATTCAGTCCGCCCATTGGCGCAATATTGAACATCACGCCCAACCATCTTGACCGCCACAAAACAATGGCGGCATACACCGCCGCCAAACATGCAATTGTGGCATCTATGGGGGCAAGCGACACCGCCATTTTCGGTGCAGACGACCCCGGCGCACGCGCTATCGGCGCAGAAACCACCCGCCCCGCCGTGCGCTGGTTCAGCGCCAAGCATCCGGTGGAGAACGGCGCATTTTTGGCAGACGGGCGCATCGTGCTGGCGAAAGATGGGGCACATACACCTATCTGCCGAGCCGCCGACATTCAACTGCGCGGGGTGCACAATCTGCAAAATGTGTTGGCGGCATGTACCATCGCCGATAGCGCAGGGGCAACGCCCGCCGCAATGGCTGAGGTGGCAACCGGCTTCACCGGCGTGCCGCATCGACTGGAAATTGTCGCCCGAAAAAACGGCGTCACATTCATCAACGATAGCATCGCCACCAGTCCGGAGCGGATGATTGCCGCGCTGAAATCGTTTTCTGAACCGATTGTTCTGCTGGCGGGCGGCAAAGACAAAGATTTGCCGTGGGGCGACGCCGCCAAATTGATACTGGCGCGCACCAAAGCCGTACTGCTGTTCGGCGCGGCAGAGGCGTTGATTGCAGATGCCATCGCCGCAGAACGCCAACCTGCCGATTCGCTGGCGGTGGAGCAGTGTCATTCGCTGGAAAACGCGGTGGCGCGCGCCAAACAAATCGCTCGTTCCGGCGACATCATTCTGCTTTCGCCGGGGGGAACCAGTTACGACGCTTATCACGATTTCGCTGAACGCGGTGAACATTTTCGACAATTAATTACGGATGATTAAATTATGGTCCAAAAAACTTCGGACGCACATCAAATAGATTACGGGCTGGTGCTGGTTATCAGTATTTTAACCATTCTTGGGTTGCTGATGATATTCAGTACCACTTATTCCGTCAGCATCAATGCCGGAAAATCACCCTATTATTATTTTGCCCGGCAATTGTTGTTTACCGGCGTTGGTATTGGCGCACTGATAATGCTCTCACGGGTGGAATACCATTTCTGGCAAAAATATTCGCTGTGGTTGATGCTGGGGGCGCTGATATTGGTGGGCGCAGTGCTATTTATGGGAAATTCCAGTTTCGGCGCCAAACGGTGGTTCACGGAAAGAGGTTCCGGGCAACCCTCAGAATTTTTGAAGCTGGCACTGATTATTTATTTGGCGCATTGGCTCGCCAGCCGAAAGAAAAACATCAAAACATTGTCGCTGGGGTTGGTTCCATTTGCTATTTTGGTGGGTATTGCCACCGGTTTGGTGGTACTGCAGGATGACTTGAGTACCAGCGCACTCATCGGTGTGACCAGTTTTGTGATGTTCTTTATTGCCGGCGGCGAAATATTCCAAATGATTGCCAGTTTGGGTATCGGCGGCGTCATTGTCGGATTATTGATTTTACAAAAACCATACCGCTTGCAACGCATTGCCACTTTTGGCAATGACCCATTCGCCAACCCGACGATGGACAATTGGCAAATTCGGCAGACGTTGGAAGCGCTGGGAAACGGTAATATTTTCGGCGTGGGGTTGGGGCAAAGTCCGCACAAGCTCGGCAGTATTCCTGCCGTTCACACCGATGCCGTGTTCGCGGTGGTAGGAGAAGAATTGGGATTTATCGGCGCGTTATTTTTGATTGGGCTGTTTGCATTTTTGGCATATCGCGGTTTCAAAATTGCGCTCAATGCTCCCGATACTTTCGGCACATTGTTGGCGGCAGGCATCACCAGCAGTATCGTTTTACAGGCGCTCATCAACACTGCCGTTATCACCAACACCATCCCCTTCACCGGAATTCCATTACCGTTTATCAGTTCCGGCGGTTCATCAATGATAGTGAGTATGGCAGGCATTGGCATTCTGCTCGCCATTTCGAGGCGCACCCTGCCGGAAGAACCGGCGGAACCAATCTATGAAACTGATGATTTCCGGCGGCGGAACGGGGGGGCACGTGTACCCCGCGCTCGCCGTCGTTCAAACGCTTAAATCAAATACCGACATTTTGTGGGTGGGCAGTATCGGCGGCATGGAAGCATCACTGCTGGAACGCGCTAAAATTCCCTTTCGGGGAATTGATGCCGCCGGATTGCGCGGCAAGAATCCGCTGGCAATGGCAAAAGGCGCGGTCACTCTGCTGAAAGGGTATCTCCAGAGCCGAAAGTTACTGCGGAATTTTCAACCCGATGTGCTATTTGTAACCGGCGGGTATGTGTGTGTGCCGATGACACTCGCCGCCCACCGCACGGGGGTGCCGGTGGTCATCTATCTGCCCGATATTCGACCGGGGCAGGCGATAAAATTTTTAAGCCGGTATGCGACCCGCGTCGCCGTGACCGCGCCACCGGCGCAAAAATTCTTTCCCGCCGGACTGACGGTGGTCACCGGTTATCCGGTTCGACCCGAATTGTATTCCGCCGACCGCGCCGCCGCCCAACAACATTTTGGGTTAAACTCGGATGTGCCGACCGTGCTGGTCTTTGGCGGCAGTCAGGGCGCGCGGAGCATCAATCGCGTCATTGCCAACCGAGACGCGCTGAACCAACTGCTGTCGCACGCGCAGCTCATTCACATCAGCGGGCAGCGGGATGCGGAATGGACGCAAGCCGTGTGGCACGACCTGCCATCGGCACAGCAGCAATTGTACCGGCTGTTTCCGTATCTGCACACAGAGATGGCAGAGGCGTTCGCCGCCGCCGACGTCATCATTTCCCGCGCCGGCGCCAGCATTTTGGGTGAAGCGCCTGCGGTCGGTGTGCCATCCATTTTGGTGCCGTACCCGTACAGCGGGGCGCATCAGTGGCAAAATGCACAGTATATGGAAGAACAGGGGGCGGCAATCGCCGTGCCGGATGAACAATTGACAACCGATTTACTGCCGACAATCATCGCTCTGTTAACTGACAGCTATGGGCGTGCCGCCATGTCTCACGCCGCTAAAAAATTGGCGCACCCCAATGCGGCACGCGCCATCGCGCAGGTGCTGGAGGAATTTTACAATGAATAACACGCTCGATATTAATTATACCGTCGTTTTTTATATGATTGTGGGGCTGTTCGGGCTTGCCGGATTTTTGCGCGGCTGGTGGAAAGAAGCCATCACCACCGGCTTGCTGACTCTATTGCTGATTATGCTGGAAAAACCGGATTTGGCACAACAAATCATCGATAGCGTCAACAATCTGCTCGATAAATTTCGCACGACAGCGGCATTCAGTGCGGCAGGGTCACTCGCCCCCACCACCGATATTCAAGCCAACCAGCGCGAAACCTATATCATCGTGCTGATTGCACTCGTCATTGTCTCGTATTTTATTGGAAACATGACCTTGAGTAATGATTTAACTGCCGGTGGACGAATTTTCGGCGGAATGTTGGGGTTCACCAACGGGTTCATCGCGCTATCGCTGTTTAAAGAATACATTTTGGGGCGATTTTTGCCCGGTGGGCTGGCGACCGAACTCGGCGCTGCCAGCGCGGCGAGTGCCGCCACCGCCGCCAGCATTCCGGATAATTTGACGCTGAGCATCACCAATGTACCAAAAACCAGCATCACAGATGGGTTTTCCATCTGGATTTTCATTGTGGGTGGGGCGTTACTGTTTTTGTTCGCCCTAACGAGCCGCGTGTCCATTGAACGCGGGAAAATCAGTAAACGCCCACCGTTAGGGTATAAATGAGTTTCAGACTCAAAGTTTAAGGTTTCAAGTTTATGGCGCACATTCATTTGGTCGGCATTGGCGGCACGGGACTTTCTGCCATTGCCACCGTCCTGCTCCAACAACATCACACCGTTTCCGGCTCGGATATGCATGAGTCGGAAAACACGGCACGCCTGCGGACGCTCGGCGCGACGGTGCATATCGGACATCGCGCGGAAAATATCACTGCGCCCGATGCGGTGGTTTTTTCATCCGCCATTCCCGCCGACAATCCCGAAATTATCGCCGCCCGCGCCAAAGGCATTCCCGTGTTCAAACGCCCGGCATGGCTGGGGCAGATGATGACCGGCGCGCGCGGCATCGCCATCGCCGGAGCGCACGGCAAAACCACCACCACCGCGATGGTTTCGCTGGTGATGAGCCGCGCCAACCAGTCGCCGACATTCATCGTGGGTAGTTTCATTCCGCAGTTGAACACCAATGCCGCCGCCGGAAAAAGCGACTGGTTCATCATCGAGGCGGACGAATATGACCACACTTTTTTGAGCCTGAAACCGGAACTCGCCATCATCACCAACATCGAACGCGACCATCCCGATACCTACCCCACCGATGAATCGCTTTTCCGCGCATTTGTGCAATTTGCCGGATTGATTCCCCCGCACGGAGCGGTGCTGGCGTGCGGCGATGACCCCGGCGTGCGACACATTCTGCCGCAACTGCCCGCTGCCGAAACTTACGGCACGGGCGAAAATAATCACTGGCGCGCGGCGAACATTTCCGCCAACGACCGAGGCGGTTTTACGTTTGAGCCGATGCGGGATGGCACGCCCGTCGCCCCGAAAATTGCCCTGCATGTGCCGGGTCTGCACAATGTAAAAAACGCGCTGGCGGCGCTGGCGGTGTGCATTAAAGCGGGTATCGCGCCGGAAATGGCGGCGGAAACGCTGACGACATTCGGCGGCACGGCGCGCCGGTTTGAGTTGAAAGGGGAAGCGGGCGGTATCACCGTGATTGACGATTATGCCCACAATCCCACCGAACTGCGCGCCACCCTTTCTGCCGCACGCGCCCGGTTCGGCGAGCGGCAAACTTGGGCGATTTTTCAGCCGCACACTTTTTCGCGAACAAAATTGCTGCAGCACCAGTTTTCGGCGGCGTTTGGCGATGCCGACCATGTAATTTTGCTCGACATTTTCCCCGCGCGGGAGAAAGATGACGGGTCAACCAGCAGTGCGGACATTCTGGCGGATATGCATCACCCCGATGCGCGATATTTGCCCGGCGCGATGGCAAATACCGCCGAATTTCTGCTGACGCATCTTTCCTCCGGTGATGTGCTCATCACATTGGGCGCGGGTGATGGCTATAAAATTGGTGAGCTGGTTTTGGACGGGTTGAAACGGTGAGGATGGGATGATGGCAGACGGCAAAAAACGCAGTAAAAAACTGCGGCGGGAAGACCTTAAAATCTTAAAAATGCTGGAAACACCTGCAAACGATACATCGGCAGCAGAAAAATTGCGGCAACCGCTGGAGCGCGACACGGTGGAACGGCTGATTCACATTCTGGAGACAGATGGCCAGCAAGAAGCCGCCTGAGTTGACCACCCTGCTCACTGTCCTGCGCCCGCAATTCGGCGCGCGCGTCCGCACCGATGAACCGCTGGCGCGGCATACCACTCTGCGGTTGGGCGGTCCCGTCGATTTATATGTCACGGCGCAATCGGTGGACGAGTTGATTGCGGCAGTATCGCTGGCAAAAGCGCATGGCGTGCCGGTGTTCCTGCTTGGCGGCGGCGCGAATCTGGTCATCGCCGAAACGGGGATTCGCGGGCTGGTAGTGGCGAATCACGCACGGAAAATCGCTTTTGCGGATGAAATCGCCCGCGCGGAAAGTGGTGTCATTCTGCCCCGATTGTCGAATTTGTGCGCCGAACACGGGTTGAGCGGGCTAGAATGGGCGGTCGGTGTGCCGGGCAC
>CAYZQQ010000133.1:0-8032 GCA_964480075.1 uncultured Anaerolineaceae bacterium | reverse complement strand
CCGTGAGCGTAACCGGAGATTGCTTCGGCGTAAAAAACACGCCTCGCAATGACCTCCCCCTGAATTCCAAAAAAAACCTAATTTTTCTGCAAATATACCACGCGTTGCGGAAAGGGAATTTCCATATTCGCGTCTGCCAGCGCATGATAAATGCAGGTGTTCAATTTGTCCAGCGTGCGACGGGTTTCTTCATAATTATTTATCCAACAGCGCACGCGAAACAATAAGCCCGAATCTTGAAATTCCAAAAATAATGCCTCGACCGGTTTATCGCTCATCACCCAATCTTGGGCGCGCACCGCATCCACCAGCACATTCCGCACGGCATCCACATTCAGCCCGTATGCCACCCCCACTTCGGTTTGCACGCGGTACATAGTGTTGGGAATGGAATGGTTGACGATAGGCTGCGATGCTATCACTGAATTGGGAACGATGACCAGCCGGTTGTCTCTGGTGAGAATGCGCGTGCTGCGCAATCCAATATCGGTGACATTGCCCCATGTTTGCAGTTCGCGCAATTCAATGCGGTCACCAATGCGAAACGGGCGATCCACCATAATCATCACCCCGCTGAACACATCGCCGAGCGTGGTTTGCGCCGCCAGCGCAATAGCCAAGCTGCCAATGCCCAGCGTGGTGATAAACGCGCTGATGGTGCCGGTATTCACTTTAAAATGCCCCATCAACATAATGACGGCAATGATAGAAACAATAACCAGCGTCAATCGCCGGAAAAACGGCATAATTTGCTCATCGAGCTGGGTTTCGGTGCGGTATGCCACATCCGATTGATACCACGTTGAAAGATTCACCGTCAGCCGATAAACCGTGATGTATCCCAGCAACCAATATATCAAATAGATGATGGCAGCCGTTACGGTTGTATCAAATTGCCGAAACCATGCCACTTGATTGACCAGCAATTGAACGCCCAATAAAACCACGCCGATATAAATGGGCAGACGCAGCGCATTCATAACGGTATCATCCAGCCGATTTTTGGTAGCATGCGCCAATCGTTTTCCCCATGTGTTCAAAACTATCCGCGCCAGCCAAACGGCAATCACGGTGCCGATGATAATAAATGCTGCGCTCACTATTTCCGAAAATCCATTTATATTCATCGTTCCTCCGATATTGGTGTACGCTCCATATAATATTTTACACGATAAAGCTCACTGCGCGAAATGCCGTTTGCCATCCACTGCCGTTGCGATTATCATATTGCCGTATGAAACTTGCATTGGCTCACGACTGGCTGAATCAGATGGGCGGCGCGGAAAATGTGCTGGAAACAATGGCAGCGATGTTTCCTGCCGCGCCGGTGTTCACCACCATTTACGCTCCTAATTTGATGCCCGCCAACTATCGCAAATGGAATATCATTACCAGTTGGCTCAATTATGCGCCGGGAATTCACCGCCATCATCAGCCGTATCTGCCGCTATATCCGGCGGCGGTGCGCAGTTTGGATGTGCGTGGGTTCGACGTGATTTTATCGAATAAAAGCGGGTTCATTCATGGATTGAACACTACCGCCGGGCAAACCCAGCTGTGCTATTGTTTGGCGCCGACCCGGTATGTGTGGAATTACGGCAATTACGCCCGGCGCGAACATCTGGGCGGGGCAATCAATGTGTTGCTGTCGCCAATTATCGCTGCATTGCGTCGCTGGGATTATACCGCCGCTCAGCGCGTTGACCGGTTTTGCGCTATTTCCACTGATATTCAACAGCGCATCAAAAAATATTACCGCCGCGATTCCATCATCATCCACCCGCCGGTCAATACCGACCGCTTTCAACCCGTTCCCCACCCCACCGCAGATTATTATTTCATCGTTTCCCGGCTCATTCCATACAAACGAATTGATTTGGCGGTGAAAGCATTCACGCAGATGGGAAAACGACTCATCATCGCCGGGGACGGGCGCGACCGCGCCGCGCTGGAAGCCATCGCCGGAGAAACGGTAAAATTTACCGGGCGGCTGCCATGGGACGCCGTGGCACGGCTGATGGCGAACGCGCGAGCATTCATCTTCCCCGGATATGAAGATTTTGGTATCACCCCGGTGGAAGCTCAATCGGCGGGGCGTCCGGTGATTGCGTTCGGCGCGGGGGGCGCGCTCGATACGGTGGTGGAGGGCGAGACCGGCATCTTTTTCCGCGAGCAATCGGTGGAAAGTTTGATGGATGCCGTGACACACTTTGAAGCAATGACCTTCGATTCAGAGCGCATTCGATGGCACGCCGAAACGTTCGGCACCGCCCGTTTTGAACAACAATTGCGCGAATGGCTGGCAAGCGTGGCATAATCATTGGATTTACACGCCATCGATTCTTGCTCCAATAATCAGCACCCGCTATAATATCGCGTTGAATCATCTTGATTGACGTTTGAACCGCCAAAAATACTGTCAGCATTTTTGGCGGTTCAACTCAATCATCCGATTTTTTTGAAAGGAAGTGACCTATTTTGAAACAATTATCAAGAAACTATCTAATAATATTCACCTTAATTTTTGCCGTATTAAGTATGGCATGCGGCTTTATTGAGCCGATAAAAGAAAAAATTGTCGGCGCGAGGAACTCGGCGCCGCCGGTGGCAGAGGCAATAACACCCACCAAAACACCACGCCCCACCTTTACCCCCACGCCGGATTGGACGCCCACGCCCACCGTCACGTTAACCCCGTTGCCCACGCCCACGCCCACCATCACGCCCACCCCGGTGCCCACAGACACGCCGACGCCGGTGCCGCCGACAGCAACCTTCACCCCGGCGCCGCCGACCAACACCCCCAAACCACGCCCACCCACGGCGACATTCACCCCGGCGCCGCCCACCGCTATTCCCACGCCGTCATTCCCGTTTAAATTGATGGAACAATATAACAATGGCACCACCGGCTCGCAATTGGTGATGTATATTGCCGTTACCAGCGCCAACAATGTGCCCATCGGGGGGATGAAAATTATTGGCGACCATTCTCCCAGTGGGATGCATGTGGAAAGTCCGGCAACCTGTTTTAACTGGTGCGCGCCCACTGCCCCCGGCGGCGATGCCAAAGTGGGCAACGTAAAATTTGAGCCGCCGGCGTATATTGCCGGAACATGGACGCTGAAACTGGTGGATGGCGGCGGCGCGCTGGCAGCCGCACCGGTAACCGTTGGCGTAGACCCGGCAAACCCGCAATGGTATTTCTTGTTATTCCGTCAATAGTTTTTTCAGGTTAATCAAATTCGATGTCATTACTTGCCTCAATATCTTTCAGTATTGAGGCAACATATTTAACCTGAATTCGGAGTTATTTTCTTCAACAGCGAAAATAGTGTTGTCTGTCAAAGAACCATCGAATGTCATTCCCGCTTTGGATAAACGTTTTGAGTTGCCAAGTCGGAATAGAACACCGATGACACAGATTAAACGGATTAGCTCGGATAAACGTAAAAAATCGGTGAAAATCAGCGTAATCTGTGCAATCTGTGTGCTATCAGCCCCTTTGCAGCCGGTTCACACCGGGAATTGCTGACTCTGAACTGAGGTTATTTAAAAACGCGAGACAGATTATGAAGCGAAAAACTTTCTATATACCGATAATTATCGCAGCGATACTGCTATTCGCCGGATTGAGTTGCTCGGTGGGCGCATTGATGGTACAAGCGCCCATTCCAACGCCCACCCCCACCAAAACGCCGCGCCCGGTTTTTACGCCGACGCTCATCCCCACAGAAACGCCAACACCCACCAACACCCCCACCATGACGCCCGTTCCGACCAGCACCGAAACACCCATTCCCACCGAAACACCCGTGCCCACCGTCGCGCCGACCAACACTCCGGCGCCAAAACCGACCCATCCGCCTGCACCACCGGCGTCACCCACCCACACCCCGGAACCCACATCCACACCCGCCCCGACATTCCCGTTTCCGGCAGTGGTCACCACGCATCCCACCGGCGGTCCGGCAGAATTTCGCATCAGCGGGTTTGTGTGGGAAGGCAACTTTAGCACCGGCATGGGAGAAGCGTTAACCGGTTTTATGATGGAGGTGGTCACCCCCTCCGGGGCCGTCGAAGAAAGTGAAGTTTCAGTGGGTCCCCGCGCGGGCGACAGTACCGTGCGCGATGCGGGCGACAATCACGCTATGAATTTTCAATACAAGCACGCGCCGTATACCCCCGGTGTGTACAAGGTAACGCTGAAAAAGAATGGGGAACAAATGGCGACTACCGTCGAAGTGGTGGCGCAAGCCAGCCCTTTCACATACGCCCATATCGATTTTATCAGGCAGAAATAGTATGAGAATGAAAAAATATTTATTTATTGGACTGGCTTTATCCCTCTCATTGGGATGTAGCCTTTTGAATAATAGCGGCAAAGCGCTGCCCACCGCCCAAGTCCGAGAATTGATCCCGACAACCGTGGCGCAGCCCACGTTTACCCCCACCCCGCCATTACTGGCGATGGTAACGCCCATTCCACCCACCGATACCCCCGTGTCAACCGTAACCCCGGTTCCGGTTGAGCCAACCATTGCGCCCACCGCCACACCGTTGCCGCAACCCACGCAGCCATCCGCGCCGCAGGCAACCATCACCGGGGCAAGCGTTAATGTGCGCAGCGGACCCGGCACGGCATATCCACGGGTAGGACAGGTTTCCGGTGGATACACCGGCGAAATCAAGGGGCGAAATAATGATGCCAGTTGGCTATTCATCGCGTATCCCGGCGGTGAAGGGTGGGTGTATAGCAATTTAACCCAAATTCAAGGGGACGTGAATAGTCTCGGCGTGGTGCAAGCGCCGCCCCCGCCACCGAAACCTACCTCGCCTCCGCCGCAGGCGGCGCCCACAGCAACCCCCGTGCCACAAGCAAAATATCAATACACCATTACCAATATATTTGCAAAGACAAACAAAGGGTTGACCCAAATTAAAGGTATCATTCGAGACAAAGCCGGCAATCCGGTTAACGGGATGCGGGTGCGGGTACGTTCCGGTTCATTTTGCACAATTTCATTCCCGTCAGGTCCTTGGAAAGATTTAAACGGAAACCCTTCCGGATACAACAATGGAGAATATGATATTTATTTGGCATCAAATGAACGTCCCGGAACATGGCGCGTTAACATAGTCGCCGATAAAGCAGACAATGACACGGATGCATGTCGCAATATGCCATCTCCCTCTGAAACGAAAGAAGTGGAAACCAAAATTGATGCAACTATTGTTCATGTAGAATGGGTTAAAAATTGGTAGCGGTTAAAAACTATCAATCAAAACAATTTGCCCGGCAAAAATGCCGGGCATTTTTCATTGACAAAATCTTTTCATAATGATATGCTAAACGCATCTGTTAACGTCGATTAAGGGAATGTGGGATGACTCTAACCTACCCGGATATCTTGAGTGAATACATTGGTGCCTCTGTGCGGCACGAAATAGACGGATTACAATACGTTATTCAAATGAATTCTCCATCCATTACACCCGGTGACAGTGCAAATATCTTCATTTATCTGCAAAATATGCTTGATGCACCGTTGAATATCGACATTAAAGTACGCCCACCCTCGGTGGGGCGCATCCGGTCACAACCCGTGCTACGCTTTCAAAAAGAAGTTTATTCGCTATTGTTACCTGCAACTGAAGTGGGTATTATGAGCATTCCTTTTGCCGTGGCAACCGTTGCCCCCGGAAACCACACGGTCGAATTGGATTTTAGTGTAGCCCATACCAAAGATGCTCGGAAAATTCGGGCGGCAAGAACAGAAAATCCGTTACAGTTTTTGCCCATCGAAAATTATATCGGGTTAGATTTAGCCAGCGTGGTTGGCATTCCGTATACCGCAAAAAACGGGAAGAAAACCAAGCTGCCCTTAACCCTTATCAATGCCCCTGCCGCTGAATCACCGCAAGAAGCCCTGAAAGAGACGTATTCCAAGTTGTGGGACAGAGATTTGGGGCATTTACAGCAGCAAGCGCAACGCGACATCAACAAAAATCGTGCCATTATTTTAGCCGACCTGCAAAACGTCGAAGCGCTATTCATCGCGCTATACGCAGAAACACAGCAACGTTTTGCCGATGCCGGCTTGCCACTGCGCGTCGGCGAAGCTATTGGACTGGGCAAACTACTCACGTACACCTGCCATTTGTTCCTCAAATCGGAGGCTCTGCAAAACGGATTACTGGTTCCCATTTGGGAACGCGCGCTTTTTAACCACTATTCCACAGAAAACATCTATCAAACAGTGCGAGATATTGGATACCGTCATATTATGCGCTTATCCGCAGCCATTAGTTTTGGAATGATACAGCAAGCGGTCGGGACACTCCCGTGGAGCAGTCAAGAACGCGATGGCGTACAGGAATATATTGTGGATGCACTGGAAGACGGGTTGCCCATTGAAGAAGATTTTCTATATTTACCGCTGATGCTCGCGGCAGTGTTGATATTGAAACAAGTGCGGTTGCCCAATGAAGATGTCTCAGCCACCGTGCAATTGGTATATCAAGCCAGAAAAGCGCGCACCGGCATATTCCTCGATGACGATACAGCTCCGGCTGATGCCATGTACGCCAAATTTTTAACCGAACTCACTAAATAGAAAAAGCCGGATTGTTTAATCCGGCTTTGTATTGCCACTATTAATTTAAACCTCTCGTTTTCCTACTGTTTTTGCATAACCTCTATTTGCTGTTTTAACTCATTTTTACGCGCGGCATACGCTTTTTTTCCTTCTTCAAACAGCGTATCAAATTTTTCGGTAACCATACGTTGTGTTTCATCCCCGCTTTGCGGTGCAATTAGCAGTACCACCGTCGCCCCAATGGCGGCTCCAACCAATACTCCAACTAAAAATTTAACGGCTCGCATTGGCATCCTCCAGTGCATAACTTTACATGTTTTTGTCGTTACCATCATAACGGCATCTTGTTATACCGAAAGTATAGCAGAAAAACACCCTGCACCACAATTCACAAATATATTTTAGCGGGGCGTTACAGGCAACCACACCACAAATGATGTTCCCTTACCCATAGCACTGGTCGCTTCGATATGTCCGCCATGCGCCTTGACAATATTATAGGCAATTGCCAGCCCCAAACCGGTTCCAGCGGTCCGTTTTCGGCTTTTATCAACTTGATAAAAGCGTTCAAATATCCGCCGCAAATCTTCATCGGGAATGCCCGGTCCTGAATCGGTGATGATTATTTTTATATAGCGTTGCCCAATGACCGCTGCCCCTTTTTTCCGAATCACCGTTGAAGCATTTGCCGGAACGCTATCTTCCCCTCCGAAGATAATTATTTTTTGGTGCGGCGGTGTATATTTTATGGCGTTGTCCAAAACATTTGAAAAAACCCGCTTGAGTCGGTCGCCATCGCCGATAATTTGCGGCAATGGGGGCAGTTTGTTCTCCAAAATGACGTCTTTTTTCGCCAGTTGAACCGCCAAACTATCTACCGTGATAGCTATCAATGCATTCAAGTTAAGGGGATGCCTGTCGAGTGTCATTTGCCCGGCATCCGTCCGCGCCAAATCAAGCAAATCATCTACCAAACGCCGCATACGGGAAGCTTCTTCAAATATTATGTGCGCCGCATGCTGCTGTGTCGCTTTTTTTTGGGCTGTTCCATCCCATAACGCTTGCGAAAATCCTTGAATTGACGTAAGGGGCGTTTTCAAATCGTGCGAGATATTTGACACAAAATCTTTCATTGCCTGCTGGCTCAATTGTACCTGCCGCGTCATGCTGTTAAACGCCACTGCCACCTGTTGAACCTCCGTGGGACCTTTTGCCGGTACATGCTGTGAATAATCGCCGTGCGCCACCGCAGTGGCGGCAACGGCAATCCGCTTTAAAGGCGTGGTGAGCGATTTTACAATGAGCCACCCTAAAAAGAGGGCGACTAAAAACGCAACCACCGCCGCCACTAAAAAACCACTCCATAAATCTAGCAGTAGCACCACGGTCGTTTGGGGAGCGGGGGCAGTCAACGCCACAAAAAAACGTGGAGT
>CAYZQQ010000132.1:0-8099 GCA_964480075.1 uncultured Anaerolineaceae bacterium | reverse complement strand
TGCGCCAACTTCATTCCGCCGAAGCAGACGACCATGCCACCCAAAATTTCGGCGTGAACCTGAAAAATCTGCTGATGCAGCCGCCCGTCAAAGGGAAAGTGACGCTGGGCGTTGACCCCGGCTATCGCACCGGCTGCAAAGTGGCGGCGGTGGATGCCACCGGAAAGTTTCTCGACGGGGCGACCATTTACCCCCATCCCCCGAAAAAACAGTGGGCGGCGGCAAAAGAAATTCTAAAAAAGATGATGATGCAAACCGGTGCGGACGTGCTGGCAATCGGCAACGGCACTGCCAGCCGCGAATCCGAGCAACTTGCCGCGGAAGTTATCAAAGAGACGGGGCGCGGCGCGTATGTGATGGTCAGCGAAGCGGGGGCATCGGTATATTCCGCGTCGCCGCTGGCGCGGCAGGAATTTCCCGATTTGGATGTGAGCATGCGCGGGGCGGTATCAATTGCCCGCCGGTTGCAGGACCCGCTGGCGGAACTGGTGAAAATCGACCCGAAAGCCATCGGGGTGGGGTTGTATCAGCACGATGTGAACCAAAAGCAACTCGGTGCAACGCTGGATACGGTGGTAGAAAGTGTGGTCAATACGGTCGGCGTGGATGTGAATACCGCCAGTGCATCGCTGTTGAGCTATGTTTCGGGGGTGAGCAAACGGGTGGCAAATGCCATCGTTGCCCATCGAGATGAGCATGGCGCGTTTAAAAATCGGCGCGAACTGAAAAAAGTTAAAGGGCTGGGCGAAAAAACATATCAGCAGGCAATCGGCTTTTTGAAAATTCCGCAGGGCAATAATCCGCTGGATAACACTTTCATTCACCCCGAATCGTACCCGGTGGTCAAGCGACTTTTCGCCCGGTTGGAAGTGGCGGGGGATGAACCCGATTTGCCCGCGCGCATCAACCAACTGCGCCGGCTGCCCGGGCGCGATTTGGCGGCGCTGGCACAAAAGCTTGATGTGGGCGAATTGACCTTGCGCGATATTCTGGAATCGCTGGCGAAACCGGGACGCGACCCGCGCGACGATTTGCCCGCACCGCTGTTGCGCGCCGATGTGCTGTCAATGGCGGATTTGCAGCCGGGAATGCTGCTGAAGGGTACGGTGCGCAATGTAGTTGATTTTGGTGCATTTGTGGACATCGGTGTCAAACAGGACGGGCTGGTACACATTTCGCAAATGGCAGACCGCTATATTGAAAACCCGCATCAGGTGGTTGGCGTGGGTGATGTGGTGCAGGTGCGAGTGTTGAATATTGACGCGGAACGTGGTAGAATTGGGCTTTCAATGAAGGATATATAGCTTCACATGGCAAGTAGAAATTCGCACATAAGAACATACGGGCGTCCCAGAGATGCCAAAATACACGATTTTTCAAATGACCGCAGTCCGCAAATTCTTATTTTGGGCTTTACCGCGATAATCTTGCTGGGCACGTTGTTACTGATGTTGCCCATCGCCACCGAAAACCGCGTACCGCTCGATTGGCGCGAGGCGCTGTTTACCGCCACGTCGGCGGTAACGGTTACCGGATTGATTGTGGTCAACACCGTGGAGCGGCTCAGCACCTTTGGTCAAATTGTGGTATTGGGATTAATTCAGGTTGGCGGATTGGGGTTCGTTATTCTGTCGGTGTTATTTTTGCGGCTCATCGGGCGGCGGGTGGCAATGCGCGAGCGCGTCATTTTGCAGCAAACAATGGGCGTGCATAAATCGCACGGTATTTTGGATATGGCATTTGCCGTGCTGATTGTGGTATTTTCCATTGAAGGGCTGGGGGCGTTTATTCTGTTTTTTACGTGGTGGGATGATATGGGCGCGGTGCAAGCCGCCTATTATGCCATATTCCATTCCATCTCCGCGTTTTGTAATGCCGGCTTCGACTTGTTTCACGGCACGAACGACCCGAATTTGTTGACAACCCGCGCCGACCCCATCGCCAGCATTACAATGGCAGTCCTCATCACCATTGGCACCATGGGCATCACTGCCGTTTTCGATTTGATAGCCTATCCCAAAACCAGACGATTATCGCTGCATACCAAGTTTATTCTACCGTTAATGGTTGCCATGACGGTCATCGGCACAGCGATATTGTTATTGGACGAATTCTTTTTCAGCGATTTTTTGGCGACGCTCCCTCCGGGCGAAAGTGTGTTGGCGGCGTTTTTCACGGTGGTTTCCAGTCGCACAGCCGGAATCACTCTCTTGCCCATCAACCAATTGGGGCAAGCCAGCCAGCTCATTTTGATGGTCTTTATGTTCATTGGTGGCGCACCGGCATCAATGGGGGGCGGTATCGGGTTGACGACGGTGGCAGTGGTACTTGTTACTCTGTGGAACAACGTTCGCGGACATCCCGGCGCGCGCATTATGAGGCGGACATTGCCGCTGGAAACCATCCAAAAAGCCACGGCTATTTTAACGTTATCCACCGGATTGGTACTAACCATCACTCTGGCAATTTTAGTATTCGACGGGGGCGAAATTGTGCCGGTGGCTTTTGAAGTCATCAGCGCATTTTCAAACACCGGTTACTCGTTGGGCATCACTTCGCACCTGAGCCAAATTAGTCGTGGACTGATAATTTTTACGATGTTTTGGGGACGGTTGGGTCCATTGACGTTGGTTGTGGCGCTGGCGCAGCATTCGCGGCGCACACAGGTATATTATCCAGAAGAAAAAATTATTATCGGGTAAAAAATTATGGTAGAAAGAAAAGAAGGCTTGTTACGATTGTTTGGCAGCGGTAGAAAAAACAAACTGAAGCACAATGAATTTGTAGTGATTGGTTTGGGGCGCTTCGGCTCAAGTTTGGCGGAACTGCTCCACGAACGCGGTCACAGTGTTTTGGCAATTGACTCTGATGCGGCACTGGTGCAACGGTTATCACATATGTTACCGCATGTGGTGCAGATGGATGCCACCAACCGTGATGCATACATCGAGTTGGGCGTGGATAGTTTTGATACCGGCATTGTATGCATTGGTACAGATTTTGAAAGTAATCTGCTGGCAACAGTGATACTGGGACAATTGGGCGTGCGGCGGGTTATTTGCAAAGCGCGTACCCGCACTCAACGTGCAATTTTGCTAAAAGTTGGCGCGGATCAGGTAGTTTTGCCCGAACACGAGGCGGGGGTGCGACTGGGACGCACCCTATCTTCCACCGGTTTTCTGGACTATATGGAAGTGAACAAAAATATCAGTGTGGTAGAAATTGCCGCACCCAAAAATCTCATTGGGCACACGTTGATAGAATCAAAATTACGGCAGAAATATGCGGTGGTCATTGCTGCCATTCAGCGAGACGACAAAGTAATTTCGCTGCCAATGGGGGATGAACTGGTCCAAAAAGGCGATATTTTAGTTGTCATCGGCGAGCCAAACGCTTGCGACGCGATGGTTGAACGTGAGGGTGGATTAGAGTAATCGGCGTGGCGAGCAGCTACATAAAAACACCCCTGTCAAAGAAATAACAGGGGTGTTTTGCTATTTTCGGCGGCGACTGCGGCGACGCCCCGGTTGCGATTTTTGTTGCGCTGACGGCGGCTGGCTGGGCGCGTAATCGTCAGGAGCGGGAGGAATAAAGCCCACCGAAATTTTGCCGCTGCGCGCCAGAAACAAAAATAAACCGATTAACGCATAAACAATAGCAATCAGCATTGAAGTGCTAACTGGCGTATTGAAAAACCGGGGTTGGTCGGGACGAAAAAATTCTATCCACGTGCGCCCTACGCCCCCTGCCATCAACCAAATGGCAGTTAAATATCCCGGCTTGAGTTTTTTCCCCAACCGGATAATTAGATACACCATCAGTCCCCAAAATACCAAATTCCAGATCATTTGATACGCAAATGTGGGATGGAAGCGGGTGGTTTCTACCGGAAATTGCGTTAAATCTGTCCATAGAGCGATGCGATGTGCGGCATCAATGGAGATACCCCATGGCAGGGTGGTGGGGGGACCATATAATTCTTGGTTGATAAAGTTTCCCCAGCGTCCAATTGCCTGCCCCAGCAGCATAGCGGGACCGGCGGCATCTGCCAGCAACCAGAAATCAATATTATATTTTTTAGTGTACCACCAGCCAACCAGTGCCGCAACGACTACTCCGCCAAGAATATTTAATCCGCCCAGCCAAATCTGGGGAATTTCTACCGGATTTTGCAGATAGCGGGGATTGCCGCCAATCAAATCGTTGAGAACGTACCAAATACGCGCGCCGAAAATGCCGCTAACCAATAACCAAATTAACGAGTCCCACACAATATCGGGATTGTACCCGCGCCGTTTAACGTACCACGCCGCGTAAAACGAGCCAGCCAGCGCGCCGGTAACAATTAATAGTCCGTACCAGCGAATGGGAATTTGAATACTGCCAAGATGAATGGTGTAAAGAATTGGGTTAATCATAAATATGCGCCTCTATTCAATATATCCCAGCCCACGAAGCTGGTTCATTAGATTTTCGTCTTCTTCCAAGGTGAGTGAATGATGGGTTTGCCATGTATCGGGACGGCGGGCGATGACTTGCGTCATAAATGCATCAAGCCTGCTTGCCAGTTTTTTGGCAACGGCGGTGTTTTCAGTTGCCAAATTATGCAATTCTCGCGGGTCAGCCGTTAAATCGAATAGCTCATCTTGCACCCCGTCAATGCGTACCAATTTTTGATTCTGTTGCACCACTGCCCGTCGATTCAATCGACAGTAGAATGAGTCAATCAACTGGGGAGTGTGTGCCTCCATCATCGATAGAAATGTGTTGGGGGCGTATGCCTCGGCAAAGACCAGTTCTTGTTCGGCATCGTTTCCCTGTATGGCGTGCAGTAGGTTGAGCCGTTTCACATCAATAGCCGGTTGCGTTTCAGTTTCGTGTACCTGTATGCCGGCGCAGTCGAGCGCTGTGTGGAAAATGCGGCGCGTGGAAACCGGCTCGGCAACGCGCTCGCCGGCGGCGGTGCCGGCGGGGAATTTCACCATCAACGGCACGTGTACCAGCTCTTGATACGCCACAAAAGAATGTCCCATAAAGCTGTGCTCACCCAGCCCTTCGCCGTGGTCACCGGCAATGATAACCAGCGTGTTTTCCGCAACATCGTCGCGGGTTAAAAACTCCAACAGCGGCGCCAGTAGATGGTCTTGATAGGCTACCTCGGCATCGTACAAATCATTTAGCACTGCCGATTCCATTTTTTTCCAGCGCTCTTCCAGCGGCAACAGCCAGCGAAATGCCTGCGAATTATATTTTCGCATAAAATCGCGCACTTCGCGGTCTTCTTTAAAATAAGGTGCATATTTGTTTACGAATGTGTCCGGCGGCGCATACGGCAAATGGGGTTCCATTAAATTGACAAACGTGAAATGAGGCGTGGCGCGGTCGCTGCGATGTGCGTTTTCCAAAAATTCGCGCGTATCCTGTAAACTGCGGACGGTATCGCCTTTAAAATTTGCCAGTTTTGACCACAGCGGCACAAAGAACGGATTCATTGAAAGCTGAAATAGAAAATCGGACTGGGCAAATGCATTTTGAATGGGGTACGACAGCTTTCGCAGTTGCTGAGTGTACCATTCCCACATTGCGTTGATGGGTTTGGGTAGCGTTGACGATGATTTTGGTACGGATGGCACTGCGCCGCCATAATTGTAAAATGTTTGAAACCCCCGGCGCAGCCCGTTATCCAAAATACCCACCAGCGGGTTGTTGCAAAAGCCGGTTGTTTTGTACCCATGCCGGTTTAAATGGGTGGCGATGGTTTTCAGGCGGCTGTCGAGCCGATGGTGTGCCTGTAACGTTTGGTGGGTGGTGGGGTATTCGCCGGTGAACATCGCTGCGTGAGACGGAATTGTCCACTGAGCGGTGGAAATACCGTTTTCAAACACGGTCGCGTGTTTGCCAAAATCATCTAGATTCGGAGTGGTATCCCGTGGGTAGCCATACGTTGATATACGGTCAAAACGGTGTGTGTCCAAAACAATGAACACGATGTTGGGAATTGATTTACCGCTCATATTTGCCCAACCTCTTTCTTTTAAAGAATGAAATACAATCACCTATCTGGCACACGATAGAGTTTAGCACAAAATACAAACTGTGACAATTTGTAAAATTGGCAAACTGCCCATTCATCGCTACAATTTGAAGGTGGGACTGTTTTGCAGCGCGTTTGGATGAGCGCCCAATATCGAAAACATCAATGTTAGGAGAAACCGATGTCAACAAAACCAAAAATTTTAATTGCCGACAAAATTGCGCAGGTGGGCATTGACCTGTTTGCGGAAAAATTCGACGTGGTGGTAAAAACCGGATTGAATGAAGATGATTTATGCAACATCATCGGCGATATGGAAGCGATTGTGGTGCGCAGCGCCACCAAAGTGACCGCCCGTGTCATTGAAGCCGCACCGAAATTGCGCGTGATTGCCCGCGCGGGCGCCGGACTGGATAATGTAGATACCGCCACTGCCAAAGCCCGTGGCATCGAAGTGGTGAACTCTCCCAATGCCAACACCCGGGCGGTCGCCGAACATACGCTGGGGCTGATGCTGGCATTGGCGCGTCATCTGCCGGAAGCAGATTATAGCCTGAAACATGGGCAGTGGAAAAAATCGGCGTTGCTGGGAACCGGAATATACGGCAAAACGCTGGGCATCATCGGATTTGGGCGCATCGGGCGCGAAGTAGCACAGCGGGCGCTGGCTTTTGGGATGCATGTGCTGGTAAATCAACATCGCCGCACGCCCGAACTTGATTTGGAGGGAGACGTGCAAGCAGTTGACTTGCTTGACTTGCTGAAACGGGCGGACATTATCACCATTCATGTGCCGTTGCGCCCGGAGACAATCGGCATGATTGGTAAAAAAGAATTGTCAATTATCAAAAAAGGCGCGTATGTCATCAATACGGCGCGCGGTGGCATCATTGACGAGCAGGCGTTGCTGGAAACTCTCGATTCCGGACGGGTGGCGGGGGCGGCGCTGGATGTTTTTTCCGAAGAACCTGCCGTCAATAGCGCGGTGGTGCAGCATCCGCGGGTGCTTGCCACACCGCATATTGCCGCCAGCACCAGCGATGCCCAGCAGGCGGCGGCAATTACGGTTGCCGAAAAGACCATCGCCATTTTAACAGCGGTTGCGGCAGAAAATCCGCTTTCGCTGCAAATTTTACCGCTAGACAACGTATTTCCCCATGAAGAAATTGACCCGGCTCGTGTGGAACGTCTGGTTCAACGATTGACCGCCGAAAAAATCTTAAAAAATCCACCGATTGTCGTGGAATGGGAAGGTAAATTTGTGGTGATGGATGGTGCGACGCGGGTCAGCGCGCTGAAACAAATGGGATACCGGTATGTTGTAGCACAAGTGGTTTCGCTGACAGAGGGGCGAATTGCGGCTGAAACATGGAACCACATCATTCAAGGGATGTCCGCAGATGAATTTTTACGCTTTACCCAGCAGTGCCGGGGGGTGAGTCACACTGAGGTTGACCCAAATTATATCGCCGATAATATGATGGAACTGGGTGGCATATGTTATGTGGTCACTCCCGATATGCGCATGTGCGTGGTGCAACCGGAGCCCGGTGGCAGTCGTTTGGATGCGCTGAACCATTATGTGGCGCAGTACATCGCCCGGGCAGATGTGGCGCGGACTCGCAATGAGCATTTTCATGAAGCCCGCGTTGAGTTTCCGGGAATGGAAGCGCTGGTGGTTTTTCCCACATTCACGGTTGAGCAAATTTTGCAAATTTCCAGCATTGGGAAAACCGTTCCGGCGGGCATTACCCGTATGGTGGTTTCGGGACGGGTGTTGCGGCTCAATCTTGATTTGGAACGCTTGCAAGCCGATGAACCGCTGGCGCTAAAATCGGCGTGGTTGAATGAGACCGTGTACGACCTGATTGGCAATCATCACGTCCGCTATTATGAGGAACCGGTGTACCTGCTGGATGAGTAAATGGCGGAAAATGTATCCAAAGTAGGTGCTCAACCGGCGAGACACCCGGATTTCCTCTCCCTTAAATTTTGGGGAGGGGAAAATGCGGGTCTTCAGGATTTCAGGGGGTGCGCAAGATTGCCGCGTTTTTGCCTTGAACTA
>CAYZQQ010000131.1:0-8223 GCA_964480075.1 uncultured Anaerolineaceae bacterium | reverse complement strand
AATTTTGGCGGGAGACACACACCTACCCTGACCATCGCTATACCCCCGACCCCGCACTGGGTGAAACGTTCACGTTTGCAGATGTAAAAACGGGCGAGTATATTGTAAAAACAAGTTTCGACGGGCAAGTTTATGCTGTGCCGGTCACGGTGAAAAACGAAGAAATTAGTTTCGTGCTGATGAAGGGTTCGCCGGCGCCCACCGCCAGACCGCCGACACCGGAAGCCACACCCACCCCTCACCGTAATTTGTGACCCTTTGAAAGTGAGAAAGTGAGCAGGTGAGAAAATGGAATTTTTAACCCGCTCGTTCGCTGAATCGTATGAAAAACCTGCTTCTTTTATTAACCATCACTTTGCTGTTGATGCTATTTCCCGCGACGATACTCGCTGCGCCGCCAAAACCCAGCACGCCCCAACTGATTGAGGCGGCGTTTCAGCGCGGCGAAATTGACCGCACCACCGCCGACCTGCTGCTCGCCACGTCGCTATTTGATGCCGCCAGCCTGCCGGCGCAATATCGCAGCAGCCATCCCACCGATGGCACCCCCATCATTTTGCAATTGCGCCGCTATTTGAATATCCCAACTATTCAAACCACTGCCCAAACCCGAAAAATCCAAACGCTGGTGTCAGATGCATGCAACAGTTCCACCGGCAGTTTGCCCACCGTTATCAGCTCCACCCATTTTTATATCGAGTACGGCGCTGTCGGCGGTGGATTGACGGTGAACGATTACGTTTCGTCACTGGAAACCACGTGGAATACCGAAGTGACCCGGTTCGGCTGGGCGGCGCCGCCCGTGTATGTTTCAAATCCGACACCGGGGGGGCGGTATTATGTCCGCATTGACCCGAACCTGTATTCGGGCTACTATGGGTATGTTGCCGCTAACGGCACGCACGCCGGTTTTGTGGGCGATAACCCCGCCACCGGCTGGAATGACGGCGACGCTTATGCCAGTTGTATGGTGCTCAACAGCGATTATAGCAAATTCCCCGGCACACCGACCACCGCCATGCAAGCTACGGTTGCTCATGAATTTAACCATTCCATTCAATATGGGTACGGGGCGCTCACGGGCAGTAACGCCCCCGACACTGTTTTTATGGAAGGGGGCGCGACGTGGATGGAAGATGAGGTTTTCGACGGGGCAAATGACAATTACAATTATCTCTATCCCCAATTTAATATGTGTATGGGGAATTATACCGCATTCCCATATTCATATTGGGTGGTTTTCCGGGCGATGACCGAGCCGTTCGGCACGGGAATTTCCGGTGGCGGCGAAAATATTATGCAGAAATTCTGGGAGTTGACCAGCCAAAACGTCACGGGCAATCTTTCGGCATTGAACGCGGCGCTGGCAGCCAAAGGCACATCGCTGGCGGATGCGTATCATCATGCCGCCATCGCGCTGAAATTCAACCGCCCGTGCGGCGGCGGGTACATCGCGCCATATTGTCTGAAAGAAGGCGCAGATTATGTCGCTGCCAAAGGAAACACGCTCACGCAGGGGAACATTTCCACCATCGGCGGCAGTTATGCGGGCAACCTTCCCGACAATTACGCCCTCAACTGGGTACGATTGCCCATTACCGATACGGCATACACGGTATCGCTGCAAAATACCGGCGCGAACGGCGACCTGCGCGCCAGCGTCGCCTGCGATACCGGCACGGCACTGGATGTTTCACCATTTTCAGCCACCGCCCACCCCGGCGAAACCATCACCCTGCCGGATTTTAACAGCAGCGGTTGCACCGAAGCGGTGGCAGTCATCACCAACCAATCGCAGCCTGCGGCAAATCCATCATCGTGCAGCGCGACATCCTACCAACTGCGCGTCACTTCCGCGCACCCCGAACCGATTTTCACCCCTTTGCCCGACATTTCCCTGATGGAAGATTCTTCTCGGTTACAAGCCACCGATTTGTGGCAATATGTCAGCGATAACCTTGACACGCCCAATGTCATGACATACACTATCACTAATACGCCCATCGTCAGCGCCGGGGTCTCCATCACCGGCAACCGGTATATCGCCGTCCAGCCGGTTGCGGGCGGGCTTCTGTCGCCGGGATGGTTCGGTTCTACCGGCGTGGAAATTACCGTGCAGGACACAGACGGGTTCACTGCCACAGCATCATTCACCGTAACCGCAACCCACATTTACAAAACCCTGCTGTTTCCTATTTTCAAAAATTTCACATTTCCGTAATCCTGAAACAGCAATTCCCGCTTTGGATAAACGCTTTGAGTTGCCAAGTCGGAATAGAACATCGATGACACAGATAAAACGGATTAGCTCGGATAAACGTAAAAAATCGGTGAAAATCAGCGTAATCCGTGCAATTTGTGTTCTATCAGCCACTTTGCAGCCGGTTCACACCGAGAATTGCTGACCATGAGAGGAGGATATATGTCCCATAAACGCTGGTCTGTATTTTTACTATTTGGGCTTGTTCTGTTTTTATCCGCCGCCGCCCCGCCCGCCGAACCCCCGTCACCCGCATTCATTCACCTGCAAGTTGCCACCTTTGACCCATTGCAAAGCGTCCCCGCCATCCCCGCAAATTTAATCGCCGCCCGCACTGCCCCCGATGCGCCCGGATTGTATATCGTGCAATTCAGTGGCATTATTCAGCCGGAATGGAAAAACGCGCTGGAAAATATCGGCGCGGATATTGAAAATTATTTGCCCGATAACGCCTTTTTGGTGCGATTGACTCCCGCCGAAGCGCAGACCGCCGCGCAATTGAGCGATGTGCGCTGGGTGGGCGATTTTCAACCGGCATACAAACTTTCGCCGCGATTGAACGCTGAAACGCCCCGCATCCGCATCGCGCTGGCATCGTGGGCAGACGCCGCCGCTGTGAAAGATACGCTGGCGGCATGGGGGGTCGATGCGGGGGGCGGACACGGCGTGCTGATAGCCGCCACTCCCACCGCCGCGCAACTACCCGCCATTGCTCAACTGCCCGATGTGCTGTGGATTGAACCGTTCACCCTGCCAAAAGTGCTCAACGATGTTGCCACCGGCATTATGAACGCGCCCATCGCATGGACTTTGGGCTACACTGGCGCAGGGCAAATCGTCACCATCGCCGATACGGGGATTGACACCGGCGTGGACGTGCTCACCCAAACCGGTGACATTCATCTGGATTTCGATAATCGGCTGGCGCACATCAGCAGTTGGCCCGTGCAAAACTACACCGGCGTGACCAATGTCGGCGCGGATGACGGTGCGGCAGATGTAGACAGCGGGCACGGCACGCACGTTTCCGGCTCGGTGGGCGGCAACGGGGCGCGTTCCGGCGGCGTCATCAAAGGTCCTGCCTACGGCGCAACCCTTACCATGCAAGCGGTAAAGCAATGGACAACCTTTAACGATGGAACGCCTGCCGGGTACCATCTCACCGGCATCCCCAGCAATTTGAACACCCTCTTTCTGGAATCGTACAACTGGGGGGCGCGGGTGCATACCAACAGTTGGGGGTCGGACAGCGCAGGCGCATACACTACCGATTCGCAAAATACGGATAACTTCATCTGGAATCACCAAGATTTTACCGTGCTGTTCGCTGCGGGAAACGCGGGCGTAGATGCCAACAGCGACGGCTATGTGGATGAAGACTCGCTCAATTCTCCCGGCACAGCTAAAAATGTCATCACCATCGGCGCATCAGAAAACGTGCGCAGCAGTGGGGGATACAATCCCGGAGGACCGTGTTCAACCTACGGCGGCTGCTGGAGCAGCGATTATCCATCCAACCCCACCAACGGCGACCGGCTATCCGATAGCGCGGAGGAAATGGTAGCCTTCAGCAGTCGCGGTCCCACCGATGACGGGCGCATCAAACCGGATTTGGTCGCGCCGGGGACCAACATTTTGTCTACCCGTTCCAGCCAAATTACCGGGCATGGTTGGGGTGCATATACCGACGATTATTATATGTACGATGGCGGCACATCGATGGCAACGCCGCTGGCGGCAGGGGCGGCAACCGTCGTGCGCGGCTATCTAGTGGACACGGGCAAAGCCGCCGACCCCAGCGCGGCACTGGTGAAAGCGCTGCTCATCAACACCGCCGTGGACATCGGCGGGTATGGCAACAGTTCGCAGGAAGCGGGACAGCCCATCCCCAATATGCACGAAGGCTGGGGGCGCATTGATGTGGCGGCGGCGGTCAGCGATACGAATCGGGCGTATTACGACAGCGCATCGCTGACCAACGGCACCAGCGACAGCTATACGTTCACCGTTACCGGCACCGTGGATGCGCTGAAAGCCACGCTCGTGTGGTCGGATTATCCCGGCAGCACCGGTGCCAGCACCCAGTTGGTCAATAATTTGAATTTGGTGGTCACCGCGCCGAATGGCAACACCACCTACAAAGGCAACGTCTTCAGCGGCGGCTGGTCAACCACCGGCGGCACAGCCGACACCGTGAACAATGTCGAAAACGTATTCGTGCAAAGCCCTGTCACCGGCACATGGACAATTCAGGTGGTGGGTGCATCCGTGCCGCAGGGACCACAGCCGTTCGCGCTGGTGGTCAGCGGGGCAACTGCCCCCCCTGCACCAACGCTGGACAAGATTGTGTATCTGCCGCTGATATTGAAAAATTATGGCTCCACGGCTCCCACTGCTGGATTTTGGCAATCAACCACCAGTGATGAATTTTATGTCACCACCGACCGGGCATATGTGGATAATTTTGCAGTATATATCAACGTGAATGGGTGTGGCAGTTACAAAATCACCCACTACACACCGGAAGCGATTTCAAACGATCAATTTTCGTTCACCGGCAGTTTTTACGCTTCCGGCACATTCAACGATACCACATCCGCCAGCGGCACAGATGGACTGAACAGTTTTCCCATCAGCGGATGTGGAAATGTGAGTGGCGGGGCATGGAATTGGGATGCAACATGGCAGAACAGTTCGCAACCCAGAATCTTGAATGCCACCGTGGTCAAACCCGATGACGGGCAATCGCAGCCACATCATAGTGATGTGACCGTCACCAAAATACCGTAGGGGCAGAAACACGCCCAAAACAATAGCCCGGAAATAAATTTCCGGGCTAAAAGCCAAAGCCGACTTTCAGTCGGCTTGAGCGGTGAGCCTGAACTTTAGTTCAAGGCAAAAGCTACCCCCTAAAATTCGAATGAACAAAAAACACAGGGACAGGTCAATGACCTGTCCCTACCTTCAAATCCAAATTAAATTGAGGAGTTCGTGCCTATTTTACCGCCTGCCCATCGACGGCACAGAGCGCCACCGATTGGTTGGTGTCGGTGTGATATTCGTACACTTTGCCGCCCACTTTCACCTCAATGAGATAGCCCGGCGTGATAACTTGAGCATACATCATCCCCTCTTTGGGGCAACCAAGACTGCTATTGCGCCATTGTTGCGCAGTTGCCTGCAAAACTTGCACGTCATCGACGGCAAGAGTCGCATTTTTTGCCAGAAAATGGTCAATCACCCGCTTGACCATCGCGGCGGCGCTGTCATCCAATTTGGCGGTATCCATCGCTGCACCCCCTCCAATTTCCGTTTTCAATGCCTCTCTCACCGGCGAAACGGGTTTCACTACCGGCGACACCCTGTCAGCTTCTGCCGCCGCGTGATTTGACCCACCGGCAAGCGGAACCATCACCTGTTGTCGGGTAGATTGCGGCGCAGGCGCTTCCGTTGGCGGCACGACAACCGCTTCTGCCTGCGGCGCTGATTTTTGCGCGCACGCTGTGGCACTGATTGCCACTATCATCAAAATTATTATCCATTTTTTCATTGAGCACCTCAATTGGTATCCGTATTTCGTTCTCTATTTGTATGACGTTATTTTACCCATTGAGGTTCCATGCGCAATTATTGCCCCCAGCCGAGCGCCCGTTCATCGTTAAAGGCATAGTCAATTTGCAATTGGTCATTCACCGCATCGCTGAACATGGGGCGTTGATTGGAGCCATCCACACCCATCAGCCATACTTCCCAGCGCCCGGTGCGGTCAGTCAGAAAAGCGATTTCGGTACCATCCGGCGAGAATACCGGCGAAACATTGTTCCACACCGGCTTTTCATCCACCGCAGTGACCCACAATGGCGTTTTAGTGAGCCGCACCCGTCCGCTGCCATCTGCATTCAACCGATGAATATCCCAATGGGTATCCTGCCGATATGTCACGGCAATCAACCGTCCATCCGGTGAAAATGCCGGGGCGCGGTCGTTCGCATCGTCCGTCAGCGGTTCTGCCGTGCCGCGATTCACATCGGTGGCGACCAGCCCGCTGCCGCCCACCGCGCTGACCACCCGCCACGGATTGGCGGGGTCCCACACCGGCGAAAAAGCATATTGCCCGGCGGGCATGTCTTCAAACGAACCATCTGCCACATTGATGATACGTAACTGCCAATGAGCATCGGCGGGCATCCACCAGCATAAAAACGGGGTAGGGTGTCCATTACCGGATCGCATTTCAACTTTTATGTCGTATGCCTGCCAGTAGTTGAAACTCGGTTCTCCTTTTGATAAATCGTGGCAGTGGTGAGTGGGGTTTAATGTGCCCCCCCGTTGAAAATTCACCGCGATTTTTTGGCTGTCCGGCGACCAACTGGGGCTTTTTACCTGCCGAATTTCGCCCGCAACGGGATGCTCGCCGCTGCCATCGGCGTTGATAACAACCACCGTGCCTTCCGCACCCTGCCAGCGGGTAAATGCCACCTGACTGCCATCAGGCGACAACGCGGGGTCAATGCCGGAAGTGATGCGGTGCAAATCCGAGCCGTCGCGGTTGAGCATCATAATATCGCCGCCGCTTTTCAGTTGGATGAGCAATCGTCCGCCGCCGGAAACGGGGTTTTTCGCCGCTGTGTCGCCGGGCTGAACAGCAGTGGTTTCGGCAGCCGAAACATCTCCCGTCACATCCAGAAACTGCGGGTTCACCCAGCCGACAGTATTGGCGGCGGTACGAATCTGCACCCAGCCCGAAGCGTCATCGGTTGCCAAAATGTCCACTATGTCGCCCTGATGAATCTCTTCCATAATATCGAACTTTGCGCCCGCCCCGGCGCGAACATTCAGTCCATAGCTGGTTACTGCGCCCGTGGGTGACTGCGCTGGAACGGCAGTTGCCGGTACCGTTGCGGCGGGCGATGGGTTGGCGGTGGGGGTAACGGTTGCCGCGGCATCAATCTGCATCACCGACGTCGCATTTACCTGCTGTGCCGCCCGTTCCGCCGCTTTTTTGGGGAAGGGTGTCGGGGTGGGCGAAGGCTGGGTCGGCACGGGGGTGGGGAAATCTGCCAGCGTGAGCCGTTTTTCGGCGGTGCGAGTTTCGCCGCCCAACGAACAACCTGCCAGCACAACTATAATCAGCAACGCCAGCATCCATTTTACTGTGTGTTTCATTTTCATGATGACACCTCCGCCTTTGTTTCAGGCTGTGATGATGCTGTCGAGCCGCTCAACCAGCGGAACGCGCCCTTTATCCAGTCGCCGAGCGCTTCTAAAATATTGTACAGCACCGGCGTAACGATGAGTGCCAGCATCCCGCCGGTAATTGCCCCACCAACGATAACCGCCGCCAGCGGTGTGCGCGATTCAGACCCATCGGCGGTGCTGATCAACACCGGCAACAACGCAAATATCAACGTGTTTGCCGTCATAGCGATGGGACGCAACCGGAGGCGTCCGGCTTCAACCAGTGCTTCTTTCCGAGTATGCCCCCGCTCCTGCAACTGGTTGGCAAAATCGACAATCAAAATGGCGTTGCGGGTGACAATCCCAAAGAGAACAATCACCCCCAACAGCGAAAAGATGTTCAGCGAATTGTGGGTAAGCGCCAGCCCGCCCAACACGCCCACCAGCGACATCGGCAGGGTGAACATGATAGCCAGCGGTTGTAAAAAGTCCTGATAGAGCGCCACCAACACAATATAAATCAGCAATATCGACAGAATGATGGCGTTCCCCAACTGCCCAAATGACTCGCGCTGTTGCTCGGTTGCGCCACTGAGCTGATAGCCATAGCCCGGCGGGAACGTAATTTCTTTTTGAACGCGAGCCTCCACTTCGTTGGCGAGACCGCCGGCATTGGCGCCGGTGACGCTGCTGCTGACCGCGAGAATTCGCTGGCGGTTATAACGATTGATGACTGACGGGGTGAGCGTGCGCTCGATGGTTGCCACTTGCCCCAGCATGATGGG
>CAYZQQ010000130.1:0-8249 GCA_964480075.1 uncultured Anaerolineaceae bacterium | reverse complement strand
ATCTAACGTTCAGTGTGAACGATAGCCCATTTGCCGGCAGAGAAGGACAATATGTGACCAGCCGCCAGATTCGGGAACGCCTGTGGCGGGAACTGGAAAATAATGTTGCCCTGCGGGTGGAAGAAACGGCTACTGCGGAAAGTTTTGCCGTGTCCGGGCGCGGCGAGTTGCATCTGGCAATTCTTATCGAAACGATGCGCCGCGAAGGGTTCGAATTTGCGGTTAGCCCCCCGGAAGTTATCTACAAAGAAACCCCATCCGGCAAAGAAGAACCCGTTGAGCATGTGTTTTTGGAAGTCGCAGGGGAATATGTTGGCACTGTCACCGAAATGATGGGGCAGCGGCGCGGTCAAATGCTCGAATTAAATTACGGAGATGACGGCACGGTGTATGCCGAATATCTGGTGCCAACCCGTGGCATGCTCGGATTCCGTCAGCCATTTTTGGTGGCAACGCGCGGTACAGGCATTGTGCATACCCTGTTCCACGGCTACCAGCCGGTTCAGGGAACAATTTCTACCAATCCGCATGGCTCTATGGTTGCGCTGGAACACGGCACGGTGATGGCTTATGCACTCACCAATTTGCAGCAGCGCGGAACGCTGTTTGTGGTTCCGGGTGATGAAGTTTATGGCGGGCAAATTGTGGGGCAAACCCAACGTGGTGATGAAATGGTGGTCAATGTATGTAAAGCCAAACATCTGACCAACGTACGGAAATCTTTTTCTGATATTGCGGTGGGGTTGACACCGCCGCGCATCATGTCGCTGGACGAATCGATTGAATATTTACAGCCGGATGAATTGCTGGAAATTACACCACAATCGCTTCGTTTCCGCAAGCGAACCCTGAACCATGACAAGCGTGTGCGCGCTGCCAAAAAAGCAGCATAGAGACCGGAAAAATTAGAACGCAGATGGCGCAGGTGTTGTGGGGCTTCACAGAAATAGCATCTCAAAATGTAGGGGTGAACCTGTGTGTTCGTCCTGTGTAGAGGCAGAGCATTGCTCTGCCTCTGTAATGTCCCCTCCAAAAAATTATTGAGAGGATGTGAAAAGATTCAAAAAAAATCAGGGCAATCTGCGTTCTGGTCTTTTCCTCTTATTCCCGCGCATTTTCCAGCACCGAATCCACCCCGAAAAACGTTATGTCGAGCAGATGCTCCGCTACCGAAACATCCAATCGCAGGTCTAGCGGGGACGGCACAGGCAAATTGGCTGCCAGCCCGAAAGTGGCGTGACCGCGCCAATCAATTCCCCACCAATCGAGCATCCGTTGCCCGAATTCGGCGCGGGACAGCGATTGTTTTCCCGCAACATTCAGTATCCCCCTAAACGCAGGATAATCTATCGCCAATGCCAATAACGCCTCCGACAGCGTTTCTACCCACACGGGTTGCCGAAGCTGGTCGGTGAACAGTGTGAGCGTCTCTCCCGCTTCCAGCCGCCGCACAAATCCGGCGGTGCCTCTGTCCATTTCTTCCAATCCATAAATAAGCGATGTCCGCACGATGGCGGCGGCGGGGTAAATCTCTGTGATGGCGGCTTCGGCGGCGGCTTTTGATTCGCCATAGCGGGTGATGGGGGTTGGCGGTGTGCTGGCGGCGTATGGCGCGCGGTCTCCATTGTGAACCATATCGGTGGACACATGTATCAGCCGCGCACCGATACCGGCGGCGGCAGCGGCAATGTTTGCCGTTCCATCGCGGTTGATGGCGAGCATCCGCCGCTCGTTCTGCCCCGGATTGCTGGCGGCACAGTGAATGATAGCGGTGGGAGAAATTTTTTGCACCAGCGCGCGCACGGCAGCAGCATCAGTAATATCCAAATGATGCGGTATTCCCGCGACAGTATCAGATTTATGGTGAAGAAAGGTGGTGTAGGTGGGGAAACGCGCGGCGGTGCGGCGGCATAAATACCGTCCCAGATAGCCGCTGCCGCCGGTGATGAGCAGGGTGGGCATCGTTACGGCAAAAAACCATACGGATTACGCTGGACGCCGTTCAATCGAATTTCGAAATGCAGGTGGGGTCCCGTCGAGTGTCCGGTACTGCCCATTTCGCCGATTTGCTGTCCTTTTGTCACCTCATCGCCCACCGAAACGTAAATTTTGCTCTGATGGGCATACAGGGTGGTAAACCCGTTCCCGTGATTGATTTCGACCATATTGCCATACCCGGTGTTATCCCACCCGGCATAAATGACGTACCCGGCATCGGCGGCATAAATGGGGTCGCCAATCCAGCCGCCAATATCAAGAGCGCGGTGACCGCTCCAGTAATCTTGAGTGATGGTTCCGGTGGTGGGCCATTGAAAGTTTCCGGTGCCTTTTGTTGCCCCGGATGGCACATTCACCCGCACCGCCGATACATGTTTCGGCACGTATGGTTTTTCGCCGCCCGGGACAATGAGCCATTGTCCGGAGGTAATCACCGGATTTTCCGGGTCAAGATTGTTGAGCGGATAATTAATAATGTCGGCGGTGGTAACTTTTAGCGTCCCGGCAATTTCGTCCAGCGTTTCGCTGCCGGAAATCTGATGATAAACGCCGTCTACCGGCAAAATGGTCAGTTTGTCGCCGACCATCAGCAGGTCGGGGTTATCTTCTAATTTGGGATTTGACCATTGGATGGTTTCCGGGCGAATGCCAAACGACAGTGCGATACCGATGATGGTATCGCCGGATTGAACGGCGTAGGTTCTAATTTTAGGGCTGTGGTCGGTGCGGTCGGGGATGATAGTTTGAGCAACCGGCGCAGAGAGTAACACCCCGCGATTGCGATTTGTCAGTTTTCCGGATAGCACAAATGGCGAATTGTTACTGGTGGCGTTGCCAGCGGGTGGATTGATGGCGGTGGTGGCTGGCGAGTTGGCATCAACATTAGTGCGGGTGTGCAATTGCGTGGATGAGAGATTGACGCTGCCCAAAACAATGGCGCCGATGAGCAGGGTGATGAGCGCCAAATGACTGCCCCATCGGGTAATATTTTGCGGTTTCGACAACTGCGTCCCCAATTGGCGTGCCATCATCTCCAAAAGGAATGGGCGACGAATGGGTAAAAGCGAAGAATGTTTTGTTAGTGGTTTTTGCATACCGGAGTCTCTCAAAAAAGAGGGTTGGCATATCATAGCCAACCCTCGGAGGAATGTCAAATTGCGTGTAACCGCCATCGGCAAAAATGCCTATGGTTACAAAATATCTTTGTGAAGTGTTTCCAGAAATTCGGGGTTATTTTTAGTTTTTGCCATTCGAGACAGGATGAGTTCGGTTGCTTCGGGACCGCCGCCAAGTGCACTTATCATACGGCGCAGTGTCCACACGCGGCTGAGTGTTTTTTCGGAATGGAGTAATTCTTCGCGGCGGGTGCCGGAGCGTTCCACATCGAAAGCGGGGAAAACACGGCGTTCCTGCAGTTTGCGACTCAGATGCAATTCCATGTTACCCGTGCCCTTAAATTCCTCATAAATGACATCATCCATGCGACTGCCGGTGTCAACCAGACATGTGGCAATAATGGTAAGGCTGCCGCCCTCTTCTAAATTTCGGGCGGACCCAAAAAAGCGTTTGGGAGGATAGAGCGCCGCCGGGTCGATACCGCCGGACAGTGTGCGCCCGCTGGGGGGAACGACCATATTGTATGCACGAGCCAACCGGGTGATGGAGTCCATTAAAATAACCACATCACGTCCGCCTTCAACCAGCCGTTTGGCGCGGGCGAGCGCCATTTCTGCCACGCGGGTTTGGTTTGATTCCTGCTCGTCAAAAGTGGCTGCCATCACTTCTGCGTCCACCGAGCGATCCATGTCGGTGACTTCTTCCGGGCGTTCGCCGATGAGCACTACCATCAAATGAATGTCTTTATAATTGGCAGAAATGCCGTTGGCAATCTCTTTCAGTACCGTGGTTTTACCGGCTTTTGGCGGCGAAACAATCAGTCCGCGCTGTCCCCGTCCAATGGGCGCCAGCAGGTCAAGCATTCGCGTACCCAATATGTTGGGTTCAGTCTCCAAGCTCAGTTGGTCGTCGGGATAGATGGGAGTCAGACGCTCAAAAACCGGGCGGCGTTTGGCAACTTCCGGGTCAAGCCCGTTAATTGCTTCAACGCGCAGTAGCCCAAAATATTTTTCGGTTTCTTTGGGCGGGCGAATGTGACCCAATACCATATCGCCGGTGCGCAGTGCAAAACGGCGAATTTGACTTTGCGACACGTACACATCTTCCGGACCCGGTAGCAGGTCATTGGAACGCAAAAAACCAATGCCATCTTGCACAATTTCCAGCACCCCACCGCCAAAAATCAACCCTTGTTTCTCGGCTTGGGCGCGTAGCAACTGTTTTATCAATGCGCTTTTTTTCAAATGGTGGTAACGGGAAATCTCGTAATCTTTGGCTATCGCGCGCAGGTCAGAGAGAGGTTTTTCTTCCAACTCGCCAATATTCAGCTTGAGTTTTTGGGGTGTATCTTTAGAGTGATTTTCCACCTCATCAGTGGGAATTTCTTTTTTCATTGTAGAACCTTCTTTAAGTATTCATTTATTAAAATAGAGAGTTGGTATTTACGAATATATGTATATCCAATTACATGGAGGTAAACCGAGAACTGCATTTAAATGCGATACTTTTGGAGAAAAGCGACACGAGTGGTCACAGATTATTTTGATATATGGAATTTGGCATAGAGGTAATCGGATTGTCAACGATTGCTATCGCGTTGACAGGTTGCGAGAGCATCTATTTTGCACGTGGAGCAAAATTCAAAAAGATTATATCACTTTCGGGGAACCACGTCAAACTTTCCCGTGCCGGTTGGGTACAGTGATAATTTCCGGATGGGGGACAAGCCAAATTTGCGAGTAAAAGGGCATTGTTATTTTTGGAAAATATTGAAAATCTGCTACTATACGGGCAAGCATCACCATAGCTATCACCCGAACAAAATTTGCTTGATGGGTTTGTAATTTACCTCACTTTTTTAATTTTGGGTTTGTGAGACGATAGAAATCGGAGGAGAAACAATGGCGAACAATGGCGCTCGGCAATTACCCAGACAAGTGACCACAATTGAACGGCACATTTTGGAACGGCAAAAACTGCATCCCGACGCCACCGGTGATTTAACGCGGGTGTTGCAAGATATTGCGCTGGCAGGCAAGTTGATTGCCAGCCATACCACGCAAGCCGGGCTGGCGGAAGTGCTGGGGGCAACCAACGAAATCAATGTGCAGGGCGAGGAAGTGCAAAAACTGGACGAAATTTCGAATGACATTCTGTTTCGGTTGAATGACCATACCGGTCGGTTGGCGGCGATGGTTTCGGAGGAAGCCAGCGACATTATGCATATTCCGGATAAATATCCCACCGGAAAATACGTGCTGTCGTTTGACCCGCTCGACGGGTCATCAAACATTGATTATAACGTCAGTGTGGGGACAATCTTCGCCATTCATCGCCGAAAATCCGCTGACGGCGGGCGGGGGACGCTGGAAGACTGCCTGCAAAAAGGGCGCGATATTGTCGCAGCGGGCTATATTTTGTACGGTTCCAGCACCATGTTTGTGTATTCGGCGGGACTCAGCGTTAACGGATTCACGCTCGACCCTCAAATTGGTGAATTCATCCTGTCGCACCCGGACATAACAATTCCCGCCAAACCAAAATACTTCAGCGCGAATTTAGGGTATCAGCGCAACTGGAGTCCCGGTGTGCGCAAGTTCACCGGGTGGGTGCAGGGCGAGGATGGCGGTCCCGCGCTGGGGTTGCGCTATATCGGTTCGATGGTGGCGGATTTCCATCGCACACTGCTCAGCGGCGGTATTTTTTACTATCCGGTAAATATCAACGATAAAAATCGTCCCAACGGCAAATTACGATTGTTGTATGAAGTGAACCCGCTTTCGTTTTTAATGGAACACGCGGGCGGCATAGCATCGGACGGGCATCAATCGCCGCTGGATATCGCGCCGGAACACCTGCATCATCGCACCCCGTTTTTTGTGGGCAACCGTGAGTTGGTGGCGCAGGCAGAAAGTTTCATCAAACAATATGGTTAAATCAGTGCAAAATTAAAAATGCAAAATGCAAAATTAGCCGTCAGCAATCAGCGAATGGGCGGTTCAGCGATTCAACCAATGACGACTGACCAATGACAAATGACCAAAAGGAGACTTTATGATTTTACCCCTGCATCAATTAACGGCGCTCGGACAATCAATTTGGTATGATAACATTCAGCGCAGTTTGCTGGAAAACGGCGGGCTGGCAAAAATGATCGCCGAAGACGCGATTACGGGGTTAACCTCCAACCCCAGCATCTTCGATAAAGCCATTTCCAAAAGTACCGATTATGATATGGCGCTGGCGAGTCTGCTGGCGGAAAATCCCACCGCCGATGTGAAATCGCTGTATGAAACGCTGGCAATCGGCGATATTCAAGCCGCCGCCGACTTGATGCGCCCGGTGTATGACCGCACCGCCGGCGTGGACGGCTATGTGAGTTTGGAAGTTGCGCCAACGCTGGCAGACGATACTGCCGGCACCATCGCCGAAGCGCGGCGATTGTTCAAAACGGTCAATCGCCCTAATTTAATGATAAAAGTTCCCGCCACAAAAGCGGGCTTGCCTGCCATCACCACCCTCATCGGCGAAGGGATAAACGTCAATGTGACGCTGATGTTCAGCTTGCAGCATTATGATGATGTGTCGGTGGCATATCTCGCCGGGTTGGAAAAACTGGCGGCATCCGGCGCTAATTTGAGCCGGGTGGCATCGGTGGCGTCATTTTTTGTCAGCCGGGTGGATACCATTTTTGATAATGCGCTGGAAACCATCGGCACGGCAGAAGCGCTGGCGTTACGCGGAAAAATGGGCGTCGCCAATGCTAAAGCCGCATATCGCCGCTTCCGTCAGGTTTTTGGCAGCGAACGATTTGCCGCACTAAAAGCGCAGGGGGCGCAGGTTCAGCGTCCGCTGTGGGCGAGCACCAGCACCAAAAACCCCGCCTATTCCGATGTGCTGTATGTAGCAGAACTCATCGGGGCAGACACGGTGAATACCATGCCGCCCCAAACGATTGTGGCTTTTAAAGACCACGGCATTGCTGAGTCGCGATTGACTCAGGCGGTGGATGCCGCGCTGGCAGACATAGACGCGATTGCCGCGCTGGGCATTGATTACATCGAATTGACCGAAACACTGCAAACGCAGGGTGTCGCCGCGTTTGCCAACGCCTTTAAAGCGTTGCTGGCAAATCTGGATGAAAAACGGGAGAAATTGTTCGTTGGCTGATTAACCTTTCCGCTGAAACCAGAACCAGCCCGATGCCCACTGTACGTTTTTGTGTGGGCGGTCAATACCGGAGACCATCTTTTTAAGCGTGAATCCCTCGGCGAAAACGGCGCGGAGTGTTGCTTCGGCAATACCCCGCGGTCCCGGCTCGTCGGGGGATTTTTTCGGCTCCAGCCGCGCGGTCAGCATATAATAGCCGCCCGGCGCGAGCAAACGTCGCAACTCGGCGGCATAATCGTGTAATTCTGTTGTGCTCAAATTGTGAGCGCAGCCCACATCCAGCGCGAAGGTGTACCCCGGCGATAGAAAATTAAGCCGGGTCACATCGCCGACATGGAAAGTGACGGGCGCGCCAGCCTTTTCCGCTCGCCGTTGCGCCTCTGCAATAGCAGCGGGAACAAAATCTACCCCGTCCACCTGCCAACCCAATTGAGCCAGAAAAATGGATGCGCGACCATATCCGCAGCCCAAATCGAGCGCGCGCCCCGGTGTCAGCCCGGACACAAATTCCAGCACTTCCGGCGGTGGGTCGGTGTGGTCCCACGGTACATTTCCACGGGCATATCGATGGCGCATGTGTTGCGATGATGTCATGATTGCTCCTTTTGTTATTTGTCATTCATTTTAAAGTATCATCTCAATATGTAATGTAGGGGCGACCCTTGTGCTCTGCCCCTACCCCAAATTATTGAGATGATACATTTTGAACCTATTGAACCTTTTTGAGTTTTCTGAAAAATAGTTTGTCTTGGGATGTCATTCCGGAATTTCCCGCAGGGAAATATCCGGAATCCATAAAAAATATGGATTCCCGCTAAAAGCATGCGGGAATGACCGTGTTTTTGGGTGATGTTCGCGGCAAAAATTGCGTTCCCAATCAGAGTTTAACACCATAATTTTGCACAAAATTATACGGTATTAATTGGGATGAAAACACGAGATTTCTCAGCCCGTGCCAAACTGAA
>CAYZQQ010000129.1:0-8263 GCA_964480075.1 uncultured Anaerolineaceae bacterium | reverse complement strand
AAATTTAGCTTTCTTTGCCATCTTCTATGCCCATTTATCGCGTTTTTAGTACAACAACTTATTGAGCGAACTATAGTTCGCCTCTTTGTGTATTGAACGAACAAAAGTTCGCTATATCCCAAGAATCGTGGCAAAATGCGAACACTAGTTCGCTCAAGTTAACAATATACACTTTTATGCGTCACTAACTAATTTAACCACACTTTCTCGTTTCTTTCAAGTTGCGGAAAATTTTTTCAGAACCGGCATCACCCAAAACAAAAGTGCTTCCCGTGCAGAAAATATTCTGCTTCCACACCGGTGGGTCCGCTGCGATTCTTTTCAATCGAGAAGACCACCTGCCCACGAACAGCACTGTCATCCCATCGCTGGCGAGGATTGAGCATCAGCACCGCATCCGGCTCATATTTTGTGGTCTCGCCACCGGCCAAATCAAAGACCTCACCGCGATGTTTTTTCAGCCCGTCCGCGTCCATCGCCGAGACGGCCACAATGGGAATGCCGTGTTCCAGCGCCAAATCCTTCAAGCCTTCGGTAACGAATGCCACCCGGTCAGCTTTGTCCACCGTATCGCGCCAATCGAGACTGTAGGGAATTTTCTGCAAATAGTCGATGAACAGCACCGTTTTCAAACCATATTGCCGTTTAAACCACGCTAAATAGGTATCTATCACCTCTAATGATGTTTTCATCGGATGCCCTTTGATGATAAAGAGGCGGTCAAAATAAAGTGCAATAGTATCCCAAGCGGTTCGGGCAATCGGGTAGTCATTCAGTACCGCTTGCAAGCCTTGTGCAAAACCCGCGCCGTCATCTCCCAGCCGGCTTTTGATTGCCCGGCGAATGTCGTCAAGGGTGATGCCTGCGCCGTCACCGGCGGCCAGTTTGCTCTCCATCGCCAGCAAGCGGTGGAGCATATGCACCTCATCGTGTTCGTATTCGATGACACAGGCGGCACCCCCGGCGGCGGCGACATTGCGTGCCGCTTGCAGTATCCAGACTGTCTTGCCCACGTTTTGCGGACCGCCGACCAACATCAGATTGTAGGCGTGAAAGCCACCGCCCAGCCAGCTGTCCAGCTCGCTGAAGCCGGTGGGCGTGGGCAGATAGCCGTCCAGCCGACCTTCGCGGATTTGCGCGTCGAACTCGCTTGATATTTCTTCCATACTTTGCGGGAAGCGCAAACCACTGGGTAGGAGTAAATCGTTGTAATTTTGGCGATAGATATTTCGTGCCATTAGCGCAGTCCTTTCAAGCCTTCGAAGGCTTCAGTCGGGTTGCCATCTCGGTCTAATATTGAGAAGGCCGCCATCTCGCTGTCCGGCGCGACCTGGACGTAATTCAAATTCCAGACGAACATCACACCGACCCAATCCCAACCCCACTCGTTAATGAGTTGATATGAACGGCGCAGCCATTCGCGCTGTTCCCAGCGGGTATTGTCTTGGCAATATTCGTAACCCGGTTGAGATACGCCGCAAACCGCCCAACCGAACTCCGTTGCCCAAATTTGTTTATTGATACCATTTGTCGTCAGGATGTTGTGGTAATCTTCCAGTGTGGCTTTGAACGACCAACTGGGATGCGGGTTTGAGCAGGGGAAGCCAAAGCCCCCGCATTGGTCTTGCGGCGGGTTTTGCCAGTCGGCATCGGGCGGCATATTGTAACCGGAGGGGTGCGCGCCGATGGCATCGGCGTAATTTGCCGCGCCGCCGAGTATCATTTGCGACAAATATTGACGGTCATCGATGGCGGTGTGACCGTCATTTGTGCCGGTGGGGGTCAGCCCACCGCTGACGATAATCACATTCGGGTCAACTGCTTTAACCGACGTGTAGGCGGCTTTGAGCATTGCCACGTATTTGCTCACATCTAAGCGTCCACCGACTTCACGCGCCAGATTCTGTTCGTTCCACACTTCGATGGCGGCGATTTGCCCCGGATAATGCCCGACCAGTGCCGTCAGAAAATCGCCCAAATCCTGCGGGTTTTCCGGTACGCCGTTGAGACTGTAATCGTCACCGGCGGGACGCGCCCATTCCGGCGCGGCAACCACCGACAGCACCAACTTCAACCCACGCCCGTTGACATCGGTAACGATGGGATCAAGCCACGCCCAGTTGTACGCGCCTTTGGCAGAGCCTTCATAATCCAGCCAGCGGATTTGTGTTTTCACCCAATTGAAATTGACTTCCTGCACTTTATCCAATGCCGCGCGGCGTGTTCCTTCATCGCCCAAGAGGTGGACATTCAACCCGTAAGACGGCGACGGCATGCGGATGGCGGGCGTGTCCACGCGCGGCACAGGGGTTGCGGTTGGCGTAGATGGTATTTGCTTTACTGCCGCTTCCGGGGTTGATGTGCCGTGAGCGGGGGGATTGGCGGGTTCAAAGCTCATCGTTGCCGTGGGTGTCGGGGTTTCGGTTGGCGAGGACGTAGCGGTTGGCGCGTAGACGACTTCAGTTTCGGCGACCGGTTTGTTGGTGACCGCTTGTACGTATTCGGCGTAAACCCAGCCGTCAATGCCCGCCCCATTGTGAATGTGCAACCAATCCCCCGTGTCGTTTTTCTCAATGAGGGTCAAGCGATCACCGTTATGAACCGAGGTGACTTTTTCGTAATCAGTCCCCGGTCCTCCTCGCACCCGCAGAGAATCGGCGGTAACTTCCACCACCGTTTCGGCACTCGGCAACGCCTCAATACTTGCCGCTTCGTTTCCCCCTTGTGCCGGCGGGGTGGCGGTTGGGATGGCGGCATAGGCTTCAAAGGTCGCTTGCGCCTGCGAGGGCAAAAGCAGTACAGGTAGCCCGTCTCGGTCAAAGAATAGCTGTGGTGTTTCCAAGATGGTCGGGTCATCCGGCACCAATGCCACCATATCTTTTTCTTGCGGCATAAGCTTTTTTAATCGGTCTATGGGTAGTTTATGGTACTGCTCGACGGCTAATGATTTGGTCTTTTCAAGAAGTGCACGTGCTTCCGCCGGATGGTAGAGCGCAAAACGGATGAAGAAACCGATGACAGCAATGACTGTGGTCGTGATTAGCCCGCGTATGATTCTTTTTAACATAATAAATTTACTCCTAGAGTGTGTGGATATCCCCAAAGGCGAAATGTGTTAATTCTGCAAGAATACCGGACTGCACAAGCCACCAGAATACGATGCCCAACACTGCCGCAAATACCACCATAAGCCAAATTTTCCTCACTATGCACCTCTTCCTTACATTAAATATCCGTTAATTTCTCTAAGTGGAATTTAAGCCCGCCTTTTTTTAGTTTAAAAACTTTTTACAGCGTTTACCATTACTCGCGCCGAGCCGTCCGCTCTGAACCACGTCGCACTTTCCCAGCGGGTATCCGTTCCCCCACCGGCGGCGTTTGCCAGTAACCAGGGTGAGTAAGCGAAAAAATACGGCTCGCGCCTTTGTGCCATAAACCGGTAAGCCTCTGCCATCCACGCGCCCACTTGCTCATCATTGACCGAGGCTTGCCACGCACCATCTGCCGGGACCGGACCGCCTTCCGTGCCAATCATCGGCAAGGGCGTTCCCAACACCGACCGGCAGATTTCAGCGTAACGCCGGTAACGACCAAAGCCGGTTGGGTCATTCACAAAATCGGACGGTGCACCACCGGTGTAGTTGTGAATCGACAACCAACTCCGATTGAGTAAATCGTAGCGCTGTGTCCGCACCAGATAACTCAGTGTCCGCGCCAAGTAATCATAGTCGGACATATTCCCACCGGGAGACATCGCCGCCAGTCCCGGTAAGCCGCCCGCGTAAAGCACCACGGTGGCGGCATCTGCCCACAGTTTGGCGTAGCGTTCCGGCGACCGCTCACCGTCGACACCCCACTCGTCTATCAAATTCGGTTCGTTGTAAATCTGGTAGTAATGCACATCCAGCGGCAAGTAATGTTTAACGACCGCTTCTACCCGTTGCATATCTAGCGGCGTAACCCGTGACTCCAGCCGCATGACCGGTTCAATACCCGCAGATACTAATCGCCCGACCAGATAATCGTTGCCGAATTGATCCCAATCGTTTAAGCCGTTCAAGATAACCACCCAACGCATTTGCATAGCTTGTACTTCAGGCAAAAAACGGTCTACCACATCGACAGCTTGCACCGTGGTGGGTATCCAGTGGATGCCCCGCCCGTTATCCCCCGCCGGACGGGGGAAACTGTTTAGACTGATAGCAACTTGGTCTGTGGAAATCGGTAGCCCGTTGACAAGTAATTGGTTGTAAGATTCTTCCCACACCAGCCACGGGGATTGATGTTCGTTGATATATGCCAACAGTTCGGCATCGCTTAGGTTTTCCAATGCCGGAATTTCCGTATCGCTGAAATCTATTGGAAATGCCGTGGCAGTAGCTGTTACGACAGTCGCGATGGTTGCCGTCGGCGGCAGGGCGAAACGGCTTTCTGTCTCACCGCCGATGTGGATAAAAGGCAAAATAGCACTACTGATAATTGCCCCACCCATCAATCCGCCAATCCACGCGAAACGCTCTATCTCATCGAAAAGGTCATCGATGAAAGGACATGAAGGGTAGTTCACCCGCAACTTCCCTAAGATAAACAAAATGAATCCCCACACCAACGGCGTAAAAGCAATGGTCATCAGTAAACCGGCGATAATCTTTAATAACATACCCTCAATTTTTCCCCTCAATCAATCTTTTTAACAGTTGCCGTTGTCCGGCTTCGAGTTGCACCAGCCGCCCGTCGTTTGTCGCCAGCATTTGGCGCATCTCTTGAATCGATCCCTCGTACCAACCGCAGTGAATCAGGTGGTTGACGCGGTGGTACGCCGCACCGTCGGTGATACCGCGTGCCTTCAATAGCTGTTGCATTTCCGTTAATTCGTCCAATTGCTTGCACCACTCACCAAAATGATGTTAAAATATTTGTGTCGTACAACAAGTGTTGTACGGCGTAAAACCTGATTTTTCGCCCGATAATCCACCGTTTTTCGCTGATTATCTCACAAAATTTTGGTCGCATAATGTATAGGAGAAATCTCATGCACCTTGACACCTTCACAAATTATCTCGTAGACAACGACAAATCCCCGCAAACGGTCAAAGGCTACACCCGCGACCTGAAAACTTTCATCGCCTGGTATAAAGGCTCTACCGGACAAATGCCAACAACTGCCACCGTGACCCCGCTCGATATTCGGGAATACCGCCAATATCTGTCTGTAACCAGGCGACTGAAGCCTGCCGGTGTCAACCGAAAATTGGCAACACTGCGCGCTTACTTCAACTGGGCACGCAAAGCGAGTTTGATATCAATCTCTCCAATTAACGGTATCAAAGGCGTAAAGCAAGTTGCCCGCGCCCCGCGCTGGCTGAATCGCAAACAGGTGTATGCTTTGTTAAATGCCGCCACCGCCGCCATCCAGTTGGCGGAAGCGAAAGGCTTAGCCATCACCGCCGTGAAAGCCAAACGAAATGCGGCAATTCTATCGCTCTTGTTAAATGCCGGTTTGCGCGTTTCTGAACTGTGCGCCTTGTGCCTTGATGATGTAACGCTCAATGAGCGTAGCGGACTGGTCATTGTGCGTTCCGGGAAAGGCAACAAATACCGTGAAGTGCCGCTAAACAAAGATGTCCGTCAAAAACTGAGCGATTGGCTCGCGGTACGCCAATCTGAGAGCGAAAACTTATTCTTTGGGCGACGAAACGCCTTTCTAACACCTCGCGGCGTTCAGCGCGTGATTAAAGACCTGGCAATCACCGCCCGTTTGGATATTGAAGCTGTTTCCCCGCATGCATTTCGTCACACCTTCGGCAAGAATCTGGTGGATGCCGGCACACCGCTTGACCGGGTGGCACTGCTGATGGGACACAGTAATTTGAACACCACTGCAATTTATACCCGTCCGTCCGGCGCGGATTTATCGGCGGCGGTTGACCGCATCGCGTGGACGGAATAGAGAGGACTTGCCTTATATCTCATAATGAGATATAATATAGCCACTATGCATATCATCAGTCGCAAGCGCATCAATCAGTTTATAGAGAAGCATCCCGACAGCCTTAACTCACTTTCTTTGTGGTTCCGACTTTTTCGAAAAAACACTTACGCCTCGCTTGCACAGATTAAAGAACATTTCCCCGATGCCGACTATGTGGACGGATTGATTGTTTTCAATATTAGTGGTAACAAATACCGCTTAATCGCTGCAATACATTTCAATCGGCAAAAGGTATATATTCGTGATATTCTGACTCACAACGCATATGATAGAAATAGATGGAGACAGTAATATGTTAGGTATCCAAGAGCTTGAAAATATATCGCAAATCACTAAATTTGTTTTTGTACCGACGAACGACGATGAATACGAAAATTTAAGGCGTATCTTAGACGAAATCACCGACATTGTTCGAGGGGATGAAACCCATCCACTGGCAAGTTTAATGGACGTACTAGGTGTACTCATTGAATCTTATGAAACTGAGCATACGCCTGACCTTGACGACGGAAGTCCGCTGGATGCCTTAAAATATTTCATCGAAACCTTTGGGTTGAAGCAAAGTGAGTTACCGGAAATCGGGTCGCAAGGCGTTGTTTCTGAAATATTAAATGGCAAACGGCAATTAAATGTACGACAAATCGAAGCACTTGCGCAACGCTTTAATGTTTCACCCGCTCTTTTTGTTTGATTTTGCTTTCTATTGTCTCCTTTTCAACTCTTTGATTTAATTCAAACACATTGATTGTTTTTTGCATGCGCGCGGAATCCGGACGATCTGAGGGCGCGAGGAAGGGGTATGTCCGTTTGTTACGCTCATCAAGCCAACTAACCCCTGTTGCTCCACGTTTTCGGAGCTCCGGCAAGGTAGTCAAACGCAAATGAAGTCTGTGCATCTTTTGCCCCATTATCCGGTTGTATCCCTTTCGCCATCGTTCAAGCTGTCCTCTTTTTTTGCCTATCAATAACAGGTAAATATCAAGCTCCCTGAATTCGTGATTGACAGCTCCCGACTGAATGAAATTCCGGTAGGTTTTTAATTTTTTCTCTATCGCGCCAACGGAGCGGTTGACTGTTCTCTCCACTTCAATAAAAAAGGGAAATTTCTTATGCCCGATAACGTAAATACCAAAACTATCCGGATAAAGCATAAACGTTCGACCTTGCCACCGGAATTGACGACGGGCATCCACTTCCCCATCCCAAACGCTTAAATATTCGTGCCAACCGTGGTCACGGGCTTCCGTCGCGCTTTCTGAAAAATGCAAAAGCATTTCATAAACGGCTTTTAAATGTTCCATATTGCGGATTAGGAAATTTACATTGGGTTCATTGAATTTATCCAGCCGGTAGTTTCTATCTTCTGCGTAGGCTTTCAAGGTACTCCCGGCGACTGCCGCCATATATTCCATCCCCATTCGCGCTAGATGCGCGTAGCGGGGCGCGTAGGCTGTTCCCTCCGGTGCAATCCGTTTAATTAATTGTGACCGTTCCAGATGTTCAATCCCTTGTTTCACCACGCTTTTGTTTAGGTTACCGGCTACACTGAGAACCTTATTTGAAGCTAAGGGAAGCGACGCGACACGCCGTAAGATGCGTTTTTCCGCCGGTGAAGTTTGCTGAACCAGCGCAATGATACGCCGTGCCCCTGTTTCTTTTTCCGGGTCATCGGGGAGTGGGTCTAAGTAGATTTGACGTATACGTTTTTCTAAATCGCCCGGAAAGCTGTTTGTCAGCCGCTTGCCGGCATTTTGGAAAAGGTACCCGCGGTCAAGTCCGGTTCCCATCTGCAACCATGTCCGAGTTCCCCAACCATGTTTCATTAAATCTGATATAGATGCCGCGTAAATCGGGGGCGTTGACCCACCGGTGGCGTATGCCGCTTGCCGGTAATAGTCCATAAACAAGATTGCCCGCATCCAAGTGGTGCTGACCATTACCAGAGCCGGTACGAATTCAGGGGCGACTGAAAATTGTCGCGCACCCAAAAAGTGCGCCAGTTTTCGGGCACGTCGTCGGATGCCGCTGAGCGGAATGTTGCCGCTATCCCATTCAAGAATGAAGGGGATACTCTTCCACACGCCGCCGCCGTGTAGCAAAATAGAAGAATGTCGTTTGTCCGCTTTTTTAAATTTGTAGCTTTCGCGCCAATAGCTGTCCCACCATGTTAATTCCCCTTGTGTGTGCATTCCTAATAAGAAATTTCTTACATGGAAGACAGCAATTCCCGCTATGGGCGGGTGTTTCCTGAAGTTCTTATGGCAGGGCGGC
>CAYZQQ010000128.1:0-8287 GCA_964480075.1 uncultured Anaerolineaceae bacterium | reverse complement strand
AAAGGATTACCGCAAGCCATCGCCGCGGTGACAGTTACCCCGCCACCCCAACCAACCGAAACATCGCTGCCGCCAACATCTGCGCCACCAACCGCAACCCGTACCGCGCCAACCGCCGCCGCCAAACCCGTTCCCCAGCCGACAGTCCCGCCCGTCGCACCGACAGTCCCGACACCATCGCCAGCGGTCACAGCAACGCCAACCACCCCACTCGCAGCGACTCACACCCCCTTGCCATCGCCGGTAACATTTACTCCAGCACCTGCCAATACATTTGAACCGACCGCAACGGACACGCCCGTGCCGCCTCCCACCGATACCCCTGTGCTAACCGGCACCCCTGTGCCACCGACGCCAACATTCACGCCCACCCCCACCGACACCGCCACCCCGACGCCAACATTCACGCCCACTCCCACCGACACCGACACTCCGACACCAACATTCACGCCCACTCCCACCGACACCGCCACGCCCACGGCGACGTTCACCCCCACGCCACCACCGGCTATTGCAGATTTGGCTATCAGCAAAACGGACAGCCCCGACCCGGTCGCGGTCGGACAACCGCTCACTTACACGTTGACCATCACCAATATGGGACCCGCCACTGCAACCAACGTGGTTGTAACCGACACCCTGCCCACCGGGGTGAGTATCGGCAATATTACCCCCTCACAGGGAAACTGCAGCTTCACCGGGCAAACGGTGGTGTGTCACCTCGGCAATGTGGCAACTATAATGTCGCTGGTCACCAGCACCTTCACCACCGATGCGGACGGATGGACGCTGACGGGGGGCACGGTATCATCACCGAATCCCAATTATTCCGCCACCGGCGGCAATCCCGACGGACATATTTGGGCAGATGATGATGCTTTCAGTGGCGTATATTACTATATTGCACCGGGTAAATTCCTTGGCGATAAATCTGCCGCGTATGGAGGAACTTTAAAGTTTGATTTGAGAGCGCAAGCCAGTTTCAGCAACCCATACGATGCTGACCACATCCAACTCATCAGTGGCAACACACCCCTCATCCACGCCATCACCCTGCCAACATCCACATGGGCATCGTATTCACTACGGTTAGATGAAACTTCAGGTTGGGTGAATACTGCCACCGGACAACCGCCAACGCAGGCAGAAATGCGCTCTGTGCTATCAAATCTCACTAATTTGTACATTTTAGGAGAATACTATCACGGCAATGACCAAAGCTATCTTGACAATGTGATGCTGACACCCGGTTCCGCCTTCATCACCATCCGGGTTACACCAAATGTAGCGGGCACACTGGAAAATACAGCCACCGTCGGCGCCGATACCACCGACCCGAATCCCACCAATAATACCGCCACCGAAGCAACCACCGTCACCAACTGTAGCAGTCCCGACCCAACATGGGGATATGTTGCCAGTACCAACCCGGCGGATGGCGCAAACAATGTTCCAGTGACCTCAACCATCACCATTACATTCAATCAAATGATGGATAGCACCTCATTGATTGGCGCCAACATTCAACTATGCACCAACAATTCCACGCCTTGCAATAGTGTTGTCCCCACCACACTGCAAACTACCAACACCAATGTCGCCACCGACACGGTTCTGATGAGTCCGGTCAACAATTTGACCAACAACGGAAATTATCATATCAAAATTGGTTCCTCTGTAAAAAGTATCTGTGGCACACCGCAAGGCGTAGAGGTGGACTCATCTTTCCGCACACAACAACGCCAAAGCTCATAGCTCAACCGTAAAAATTGACCCGTGCGGCTGGTTATCTTCCACCCAAATGCGCCCATTATGTGCTTCTGCTGCCAAGCGGCAAAAAGGAAGCCCCAACCCCACCTGCGATACCCGCCCCTGTTTCATACTGACCACTTCAAACTTCTCAAAGATACGGATTTTTGCATCTTCCGAGATGCCGGGACCTTCATCCGTTACCCGCAATCGCAAATGCAGACGGTCAGCAGCGGGTGGGGTGAACGTCTCCATTTGCACCGTGACCGTCCCACCATCGGGAGAAAATTTAATGGCATTGGAAATGAGGTTGTCGATGATGCGCTGCAACAAATTGCTATCCGCAACAATTTCGTCATTTGTATCCGGGAATTCAACACACAACATCACCCGTCGAGCATCTGCCGTAAAGTGATGAGTGCTGTTGATGGTTTTCGCCAGTGATTGAATGCTCATCGGGCGCAGTGCCACCATCATTTTGCCCGTATATTCTTGTTTTGCCACCAGTAGCATATCGTTTAAGAATGAATTTAATTGCTCCGTTTCGTGGATAATCATATCCACAAGTTGCACATCCTCTTTTTGTATGGTGTTATTCATTTTTAGAAGTGTGCTGAAGCCGCTAATGGCTGTCAGTGGGGTACGAATATCATGTACCACCATATTTGATAAATCTTCGCGCAGGCGCAACGCATTTTGCAACCTGTCATACTGACGTTTGATGCGCAACATTGAGCGCACCCGCACCCGCAATTCATAATCGTTAATCGGTTTGTGCAAAAAATCATCCGCGCCCACTTCGTATCCCATTTCCATATTGTTTGCTCCATCCAACGCGGTTATCAAAATGATGGGAATGTGCTGCCAACGAGCATCGGTTTTTATTTGGCGGCATATCTCAAACCCATCCGTTTCCGATAACATAATATCCAGCAAAATTACGTCGGGAGCAACCTCATTCAATATCGAAAACGTCTCGGTAGCGTTGGCGGCAAATAACAGATTATAGGGTTCAATCGTCAAAAATCCCTGAATGACGTCCCGTGCGCTTGCTTCATCATCTACCACTAAAATAGTTGCGTTTGCCGTCATACCGTTCTCTCCAATTTAATTATAGTGCATTCAACAATTGCTGAATGGTGTTCACCATAAATTGCAGGTTGATGGGTTTGATCAGATATTCATTTGCCCCTGCGGTGAAGCACCGTTCGCGGTCACCGGGCATTGCCAATGCGGTCATTGCGACAATGGGCACATTGGCAAAAGCTCTCTCTGCCCGCAGATGACGCATGGCTTCCAGCCCGTCCATTTCCGGCATCTGGATATCCATCAAAATAATGTCCGGCGTTTCTTCTTTAGCCCGTCGAACAGCTTCCAATCCGTTTCGAGCCACAACCGACCGGTATCCCTGCATTTCCAGATAATCCGTAAACAAGCCGATGGATCGTTCGTTATCCTCTGCCAACAATACTATCGGCGATGTTTCATCGGGTTGGCGCAGCGTAATTTTCTGACCGCCGTTTTTTGCCGCCGTATTCTCTGTTTGCGTTTCTGCTGCCAGCGATGCCAGCGGGAATGACACCGTGAAGCGGCTGCCACCGTCCACTTCACTTTCCACTGAAACACCGCCACCGTGCAATTCCATCATTTTTGAAACAAGCGACAATCCCAACCCGGTGCCGGCATGTTGCCGTGCCAATCGGCTATCCAATTGCACAAATGGTTGAAACAACCGCGGCATATCTGTTTTAGAAATCCCGATACCGGTATCCCAGACAGAAAAATGGATGATTTCTGCGGCAACATCATCGGTAACATCCAGCCCAACTTCGCCGCCATCCGGGGTGAATTTAATGGCGTTACTCAGTAAATTGACCAGAATCTGCTTCACCCGACGTTCATCGGCAGGAAACGTTGCCACGGTATTCCGAAAATCTGCTTTCAATTGCAAGTGTTTTTTATGCGCCAGTTGTTTTACCAGCCGCAAACTTGCCTGACTCACCGATTGCACAGAAACAGGTCCAATTGAAACTTCCATTTCCCCCGCCTCAATTTTGGACAAATCCAAAATATCGTTAATGAGGGTGAGCAAATGCCGCCCGCTTTCATCAATATTGACCACATATCTTTGCTGGCGTTCTTCCAGCGTACCAAACACTTCCGATTGCAAAATCTCTGACGACCCCAGAATAGTGTTCAACGGGGTGCGCAATTCGTGGCTCATACTCGCCAGAAACTCATCTTTTAGCCGCGCGGCGCGGGCGAGTTCTGCGTTAGCTTTACTCAATTCTATCGTACGCGCTTTGACCCGCTCTGCCAGCAATGCTCGTTCCTGCTGTAAATCAGCTTCGGCACGTTTGCGTATCGCAATTTCATCCTGCGCCTGCTCAAACAACCGCGCATTTTCAATAGCGCTGGCGGCTTGAGATGCCAGCAATTTTGCCAATGAAATTTCCTGATATGAAAAAATACGTTCATCAGAAAAATCTTCCAGCCGAATTAATCCCAATGTCAGCCGTTGATACACCATCGGCAATAGCAAGCGGGTTTTTACATTGCGTCGTGCCATATCAACACGCTCTATCGGGTCAATGGTGAACTGGCTGATGATCATTTGTTCGGGGATTTGGTCTCTCAGCACAGCGGCAGTCAGCGGGGTATCGGTTAGTGAGATTATTTCCGGTTTGGATTGGGAATCCCACCAGCCGGCGGGTCCAAATCCGGCATTTTGAATTGTTACATTTGTTTCCGGTTGCCATTCAAAAATAGTACATTCCCCCACCCCAAACAGACGCACCATTTCTTGCGCTACCGTATTGAGCACGTATCGCAAATCGAGACGGGATGTGATTGCCATACCCGCCGATTGCACAATCGTCAATTCACGATTGCGTTCTGTCAATTGCGCTTCAATCTGTTTTTGCCCGGTAATATCTTTCAATACAATATGGACTGCCGAATGAGTCTCAAACAAGCCGGAACGGCACACCAACTCAAGATACCTCAGCGTTCTGCCCTTTGGATGCAACCGAAACTGCCGAATGTTCGATTTTGCAGGCGATTGCATCAATTGTTGCAGTTGTATCCGAAACGCCTCCCGTTGATTTTCCGGCAATATTGATGGCAACGGCATATCACCGGCATCTTTTTCCGGTAAGTCTAGCAAGTTCCGTGCAGTGCGGTTGATGAACACGACCCGGTCATTGACGGCAATAACGTGCCCATCGTGCGAGTCTTCGGTGAGTTGGCGGAAGTTGTCTGGTTGTTTTTCAGTAACGGTGGAGAGACCGACCGACGGCGGAATGATTTTTTCGGTAATGGGGCGCGGCGGGGAAACGGAGGTATCTGCGGCGGGGAGCAATTTCTCCGGCGTGAATGCATATCTCGCCAGCCAAGCCCCTCCGAACCACGCCACACCCACCGCCAACAAACTCGCACTGGCGTACACCAGCGGCGACCATTGCGTCACTGCCAATGCAATCGCCAATGACACCGCAACCACAGTTACAAATAGCAGTCCCCGCGAAATCCATATCGCCCGGGTAAACTGCTGTCGCAAAATTTTCTTTCGATTGGTTGTAGCCATATTTTCGATCATCGTCACATTCTACGGATACTGTCTCATATATATATTATCGTTTGTAACGGGCAAAACTTGAGAGTTTTTATGGGCTGACGATAGCACAAAATTATTGACATTGCAACAATTTTTGCACCTTCAGGAATTCACGGAGTTTCATGGAACTAACGTTCAACGCAAAACGGCAGCAACCTCGTTTGCTCCCTGAAATCCTATAAACTTTTTCCTCGCATTGCGTAAATTGAATATGTAGCGCAATCGTATAGCATTCAACAAGCAAATATCGTGCAGTCGGACTTCCACCATGCTTCGCTCTGTGGCATAATAAATCGTATGAAACAATTACTTCCGATAATAATCTTTCTTTTGCCGATTGTGGCGGCGTGCCAATCGCAGACATCGCCCGCCACGGCGCCGACTGTCCCCATCGAATCCAACGCCAGTCCAACTGCCGTGACGGTGGTGCAGGTGGCATCCCCCACCCCCGCGCCAACGCCCACACCGACCCGCCGACCCACCGCCGCCGCGACCCCCACGCCGACCAATACCCCCATCCCCGCCGAACGGTTTTCGGCGGGGCAAACCTTTTTCCGCAACGGGCAATTTACCGCCGCGCAGAACCAGTTTGATGCGCTGTCCGCCGATGCTGCCGCCCCGTCCGATGACCGTCGATTAGGACTCTACTGGCGGGGACGCGCGGAACTTTCGGCGGGCGATGCCACCGCCGCCGACACGTTCCGTCAATTTGTGACCGATTATCCCGCCGACAATCTGACCCGCCCCGCGCAATTCAATCTGGCGGTAGCGCTGGAATCATCCGGCACCATCACGGAAACACTGGCGGCGTATGATACCGCCATCCTGCCCGATGACCCGATTGCCGCCTACATTTTCGAGCGAAAAGGTGACGCCGCACTGGCGGCAGAAGCCTTTTCCGTCGCCGCCGAGGCGTTCACCGCCGCGCTGAACCACACCGCCGACACCGGGTTTCAAGTTGCGCTGCGTGAAAAATTGGCGCAGGCATATCTGGGCGAAAATAAGGAAGATGCCGCCCTCGCGCAATATAACACCATTTTGGACCTGGCACAGATTCCGGCATATCGCGCCAAAATTATGCGACTCATCGGCGAAGCCTATCTGCACGCCGAAAATACCGCTGCGGCAAAACGCCAATTTCAAGCCGTGTTGGACACCTATCCGAAAACCTTTGACGCCTATCTGACGCTGGTGGCGATGATAAAATCCGATTTTCCGGTGGATGATTTTCTGCGCGGCACGGTGGATTATTATGACGGCAGTGCGTATCAACCGGCGATTGATGCCTTTCAGCGATTTTTGAGCACGTCCCCCGCCAAAAATGCCGACACCGCCCACTGGCTGATGGGCTGGAGTTGGCGTGCGGTGGGTGATTACGATGCTTCCATCGCCGAATTTGATGCCGTCATCACCGATTTTCCCGACAGCAAATTTTGGGCGGACGCGCAGTTGCAAAAAGCGCGCACACTCGGCTGGCAGGGCAAGCTGAACGATGCCATCAGGCTGTACCGCACTTTTGCCGCAGCGAACCCCACCCTGCCCCAAGCCGATGAAGCCCTGTGGAAAGCCGCGCTCATCGAGTTTCAGGATGACCGGTTCACCGTCGCCGCCGAGAATTTCCGCGCGCTGGCGCTCGACCGCCCCGCCGGGGCGTATGCCGATGACGCGCTCTTTTGGGCAGGGCTGGCGGCATCTCAGGCGGATAACCTGACCACCGCCGAGCAAAATTGGTCGGATTTGCTGGCGCAGTACCCCGCCAGCGAGTTTGCCCGCGCCGCCAGTTTTTGGCAGGCGAAAACGTTGCTGGCACGGGGTGATTCGGCGCAAGCGGAATCGCTGCTGGCGCAGTTGGCGCATCAGCCGTTGAATTATTACGGCTTGCGCGCCAACGATCTGCTGAACGGCGAGGGGGTATCGCCCGACGTGCCGCTCGAATTGTCGCCGCCCGCACCATCGGAGCAGGTGGAGGCGGAAATTTGGCTGGCGAATTGGGTCGGTGTCAGCGAAAGTGCAAATCTGTCCGCGCTGGATGTGCAGGTGAAAAACGACCCCGCTTTTGTGCGCGGGGAGGCTCTGCTGGCGCTCGGTCTGCGCGATGAAGCGCTGGGCGAGTTTGAAACGGTGCGCGGCAATTGGGCAGATAATCCTGTGGCGCTGTACCAGCTTTCGCTGGCGTTCCGCGACCGGGGATTGAACCGGCTCAGTATTTTGGCGGCGCAGGATTTGGTGCGGCTGTCGCCCGCCATCACCCCCGCAGATGTGCCAAAATTCATCCGGCGGTTGGTCTATCCGCTTTATTATCAGGATTTGGTGACGGCGCAGGCGCAAATCCAGCAACTTGACCCGGCGCTGGTTTTCGCGCTGATGCGGCAGGAAAGTTTATTCGAGCCGGACGCCAATTCCGGTGCGGACGCACGCGGGTTGATGCAGATTATCCCCACCACCGGCGCAGACATCGCCGAGCGAACGGGGCTGGCGGGCTATACCGCCGAATCGCTGTGGCTGCCGTATCTAAATGTGCAGATGGGAACGTGGTACATCCGGCAGATGCTCGATTTTGTGGGGGGGAATCAATTTGCGGCGCTGGCGGCATACAACGCCGGGCCGGGTCGGGTTGACCGGTGGCTGCAAGCCAGCGATGATTTTGATATGTTTGTGGCGCTCATCCCGTTGGACGAACCGCGAACCTACATTCGGCGAATTTATCTGAACTTGTCGGAATATCGCGATATTTATGGGGAAAACTGAGATGGCACACAGATTGCACGGATGAAACGGATTTTCAGTTTTTTCCGAAACCTGAACCCATCAGACAATCTTTTGACAGTATGAACATCACTCAAAAATATTGTTTGAGCGTGCCCTAACATTAAAACCCAAGCAAATCCCATCGATTTAAATACTGTTTTCCAATATCACGAA
>CAYZQQ010000127.1:0-8443 GCA_964480075.1 uncultured Anaerolineaceae bacterium | reverse complement strand
GGCATACGGGATTCTCCGGAGTGCCTGGAGTTCAGACGTGTGCTCTTCCGATCTGCGGGTATTTTGACAGGATCGGGCAAATGGGGGGCGCTCATCGGTGGTGGGGCGGCGGCAGGTTTCGCGGTGCGCCACTGGTTATCAGAAGCGCTCACCGATTGGCTGCTGGCGGCGATACTCGGCGCGCTGGCGGGGCTGGCGGCGGTCAGTGTGTTTTGGTTCATCGTGCCGAATTTGTAATGGAGAAACTATGTTCAAAAAACTGGCGAATCTTTTTGGGGTGGGGAATATGCCATCCCGCAATCTGCAAACAATTTCTGTGCGATGCGTTCGCTGCGGCGAAATCATCACGGCGCGGATGGATGTGTCAAACGACTTGAGCGAAACCGATGACGGCGGTTTTGTGATGCGCAAAATACTGATGGGCAGTGGCGACAACCGCTGTTTCCAACGGGTGGCGGTGACGCTCCATTTTAACGCGAAACGCGCCATCACCGGGCGAGAAATTTCCGGCGGGACGTTTGTGGAATAACCCCCCCGTCCTTATTAATTTTTGGGGGATGCAGGTAGCATGCGTACCTGCGAATCCATCAATGATTCCAGCGCTGCAACCGGATGGGTGCATATGCCACAATGAACGTCGGATACCTGTACCATGGTGCTGCGCGGCGACACCAGCCAGTGGAATTTTTCCGCCAGCGAATAACCCTTGAAAGGAGGCGGGGCATCGACGCGGGTGATTTTTTCAAACAACGCCAGATGTGCCCCCACCGCCGCAATGTCCAGCCGGGGATACAGCGCATGCAGCCGTGCCGCGTTGAGCACGGTTTTCACGCCCAAAAAACGGCGGGTGCGGCAGAATAAAATTACGCCCGCGTTAATGAATTCTTCCCGCTCCACAAACGGCACGATACGGATGATGGCGTAATCATACGAACATTGTGCGGGCACGAATAGCCTCCTCTACAAAAATTTCCGATGCGTCCAGCCGGCGCAAAAAATAATCCACATACGCCTGCCGGTGGTCGGCAGAGGTGGCGAAATATGATTCGCCGTTGAGCCACGCTTCCGGAATCTGCGACACAATGGCATCCAGCACCTCCCGCGACAGGGTTTCGCGCAGGCGGCGGTCGGCGTCTTTCAGCTCTCCGGCAAGGGACAGCAGCACATGGTCTTTGATATATGCGAATGGCGAGCGGCTCGCCGTCAGATAATCTGCCCAATTGTGATGAAAATACAGGGCTGCGCCGTGGTCAATCAGCCAGAGGTTGCCATTTTGCACCAGCATATTCACATTGCGATGGGTGCGATCCACGTTGGTGACAAGGGCGTCGAACCAGACAATTTCCGATGCCAGCCGTGCCGAGGGCGGTTGGTCCGCCAGCAGGTTGAAAGGCAGGGCGTGCCGGATGAAACGCAATCCGAGGTTCATCCCCCCGCTGTCCAGAATGCGGTCGCGGATTTCCGGATGTGGCTCGGAGCGCCCCAGCACGGGGTCGAGTTCCATCAGCGCGATGTCCGGCACGGGCAGTCCCAGATGCCGCGCAATTTCGCCTGCCACTAGCTCGGCGATGAGCGCCTTTGGACCCTGCGCGGCGGCGTGGAATTTCAGGGCGTATGTCTGCCCGTCGCTGGCTTCCACCACGGCGGGCACAGAACCGCCTTCGCGCAGAGGCATAATATATCGGGTTACGGTTACGGTTTGAACCATTGCAGTCCTCAATGTAATTTGATGGGGATATGATACCTGTTTTTGGGCGATGGTCAATGATGACCCCATCACATTTGGTGGTAAGCTTGACAAGCCGCCATAAATTTCTAAACTCTCTTGTTATGAATCCGGAGAAAACCATGCGCCGCATTGCCATCATCGTTGTTATTGTTGTGTTTTCCACTGCCTGCACAGTGAACACTCCCGTGCCGACCGTGACCCCAACCGCGATAGTGGCTCAACCCAGCCCGACCATTTCGCCGGCTCCTCCGTCCACCGTCGTCCCCACCGCTACGCCCGCGCCGACCCTGCCGCCGTCGCCTATTTTTGACATCGGTTGGGATGACCGCACGCCCTTCGTTGCGGGCTTGTACCCCGACCGGCAATCGGTGCTGGCTGAACTTCCCGGCGCGAGCATCTATCATCTGGCGGTGACTCTCGCTCCCGATATGACGCACGTCAGCGGCACAGAGTCGGTGCGCTATACCAACACCGAAACCACCACGCTGAACGCGGTCGTTTTTCGGCTTTTCCCCAATATTTTGGGCGGCACCTCCACCGTATCAAACGTGAAAGTGAATGAAACTCCCGCTGTGCCCGAATTGAGCATGCAAAACAGCACGATGCGCGTTTCGCTATTGCAATCGCTTTTACCGGGAGAGCAGGTGGTCATCAGTATGAATTTCGCCATCACCGTGCCGACCACCGTCGGGCGAAATTATGCCTCATTTTCATATCTGGATGGCATTTTGGCACTGCCGCATTTTTATCCGATGATTGCCGTATATGATGATGAAGGCTGGAATGCGGAAGTGCCACCCACGTATGGCGATGTGGTGTATGCCGATACCGGTTTCTATTTGGCAAAAATCACCGCTCCCGCCGGCTTGACGCTGGTCACATCCGGGGTGACGATTGTTTCGGCGGTGCAGGGCGATGCCCAAACAGTGACTGTCGCTGCGGGACCGATGCGCGATTTCTATCTTGCCGCCGGTGATTTTCAGCGCGAAAGCCAATCGGTGGGGCAAACAACCATCAACAGCTATGCGCCCGCCGATGTGACGGATGCCAATCGGCAGGCATTGGGATATGTGGTATCGGCGCTGCAAACGTTCAGCGGGCTGGTGGGCGAGTACCCCTTCACCGAGCTGGATTTGGTCGCCACCCCGACCACGGCGGGCGGCATTGAATATCCCGGCGCGATTGTACTGGCGTTGGGATTGTACACGCCATCGAACAACTTTTTTGAAGTTGCCGCCGTCCATGAAACCGCGCATCAATGGTTTTACAGCTTGGTGGGCAACGACCAAATTGACGACCCGTGGCTCGATGAGTCGCTGGTGCAATATCTGACATGGCGGTTCTACCGTGAACAGTATGGCAAAACGGGCGACGCACAGATGATGCAGGCAATGAACGGCTATTGGAGCCGCGCCGATAAAGCCGATATTCCCATCGGCTTGCCGGTGAAAGCATATTCCGAACGCGATTACGGGGCGATTGTGTATGGGCGGGGACCAATTTTCTTCCACACGTTGGAAGATACCATCGGCACAGACCCATTTGACACGTTTTTGCGGTTGTATTTTCAGCAGTACGAATGGGGCATTGCCACCCCCGCCGACCTCCAATCGGTGGCGGAAGATGCCTGCGGGTGCAACTTGACCGAATTATTCAACGAGTGGGTGTATCCGCAATAAAAAAGGAAGTGAGGGGGAAAACATTCAGCCAAACGATGCTTGAAAGGAGCACAATATGAACAAGGTTTTTAAAATGCTGATAATTTCCCTGATTGGAATGATGGCGCTGGCAGCTTGCAGCGGTGCCGCACCGAAAGCGACCACCGCCCCCGCCGAGTCGTCATCCCCCCAGAAGGTGGCATCGGCAGTTGCGGGCGAGCGGGTGTTTGTGATTGACGCAGCACAATCCGAAGCGAGATATGAGGCGCAAGAAGAATTTCTGGGCGGCGCGCTGGCGCGAATCAACAAAAAAGCGGGACATGTGGTTGCCATTGGGCGCACCAATGCCGTAGAAGGTTCGATTGCACTCAATCTGGAAAAATCTCCCGTCGCGATTGGTCAAAGCCATTTTCAGGTGGATGTAAAATCGCTGACCAGCGACGACGATCGCCGCGACAACCAAATCCGCAAGCGGTTTCTGGAATCGAATAATTTCCCCATTGCCGAATTTGTGGCAACGGGCGTGGAAGATTTCCCCGCCAGCTTTACGGACGGAGAAGCTGTCACCTTCAAACTGGTGGGCGATTTGACCATCCGCGGGCAGGCTAACCCCGCCACATTTGACGTAACTGCCACCCTCAACGGCGGTACCCTTTCCGGCACAGCGACCACCACCGTTTTCGCGGCGGATTATGGCTTCAACGCGCCGAATATCGGCGGGATTTTGAAAGTGACCGATGGGTTTAAAGTGGTCTTTGATTTTGTAGCGAAAGAAGGATAAATAGTTGCCGTGAAAAGAGTAGGGACGGCTCGCGAGCCGCCCCTACGGATTCTTACGCATAACCCCCGGCATTTTCCGACCGCCGTTCCAGAATCGCCGCGGTGATACCGCCGCCTGCCCCACCGAACACCGCGCCCATCACTGTGCCGATAATGATACCGAACACGCCGCTCACCATAGCACTTATCGCCGAAACTATGAACGCAGATGGGGGTATACCCGATGTTACTGCTCCCGATACGGCAAACGCAGAAGCCAGGCGCGACATTAAAATTGGCATTGCCAGCAAATTGATGACCATACCGGCTATCTGCCCGCCCACGCGCCCCAGCGCAGCCGCCGCCGCGCCACCCAAAAATCCATCCTGCAATTCGATGGGAGTGGTACGGTTGTGCAAAATCACATACAGCGCGCCTGCCCCCATATCTGTCAAAAATGGGACACAACACAATACCAGCCCTATAACGGCAAATCCGGCAATCAACCCGGCGGGAAATTCGTCGGGGTTGATGTTGGAAAAATAATTCTCCAACATGGCGGGGTTTCCCTGAATCAGCAACACCGGCAACAGCCCCAGCAGTGAAAACAGCGTATGAACCACAAACGCCGCCCCACTGGCAATCATCATCGGGCGCATTTGCAGCGTTTTCATACGGTTTCAAGCTCCCGTTCTGCCACGGAAACCCCCTGCAGCGATGCCAGCAGCAGCACCAGCACAATCCACAGGCTGTCTGCCACCGCCAGATGAATCATTTGCGTCCACACCGGCACCAGCAAAATCAGGTTTGTTCCGCCGACAACCAGTTGTGCCAGAAAGACAATCAGCAGCAATTGCCCCAGTTTTTTGGCTTGCGCCGATGGTGGATTTTCGGAAATATACCGCGCTAAAATCAGCAAATACACCCCCGACCCGATGGCGATGAGCGGGTGATAGACCCGCAGTCGCACCAGAAAATGTGCCGTGGCTTCAAAATCTTGCGCGATGCCTGCCGCCAGCGAGCCTGCCGGAAAGAGCGTATCGCCCAGCGCGGTGATGGCGCCGGACACGCCCAAAAAGACCACCAGCAGCATCCCGCCCGCCACCGCCCAACTGACGGGGCGCATCGGTTTCATGCGCACGGCTTTGCCCCCCGATGCTCCCCATGCGGTCAATGCGAGCGCCGCCAGTAGCAAAAAGGTGTTGATAAGATGTGCCGACACGGCATACACCCGCGCCACCGATTCGTTGTATGCCACCCATTGGAACAGCACCAGACTCGCGCCCAACAATGCTTCGGTGAGCATAAAAGTGACAGAAAGCGTTGCACCCAATCGCACGGGATGCCCTTTTTTAAATATTCGAAATGCCCATATCGCCAAAATTATAACAAATAGCAACGCCAGTCCGCTGGTGGCGCGGTGGCTAAATTCGATGATGGTTGCCAGTTTCGGCGCACGGGGAATCACATTCCCCTGGCAGGTGGGCCAGTGCGCCCCGCAACCCGCGCCGGAGCCGGTGGCGCGCACATACGCGCCCCACAGAATTACCCCGATGTTGTAAATGACGTTGAACCATGCAAATTTTGCAAAATTTGTCAGTTTCATATCTTTTCCCTTGGGACAAATTATGGGCAGAGATTTTAATTGACTGATGTCATTCCCGCGAAAGCGGAAATCCATAAATTTCTGTTGTGGATTCCGAATATTTTCCTTCGGAAAATTCCGGAATGACAGTTGAGGCAATCTATCCCATCAGTCAAAAATAACCACTACCGAATTACGAATGACGAATCAATCCTCGCAGCGCGGTAACATTCAAAATTGTTTTGGGCACAAAACTTTCCGGCAGCACATATTCCTGCTCTTTTGAGCCGTCTGCGCTCTGCTCGGAACTGTGGGCGTTTGCCCCGGCAGGTCCCAACCCGTCCATCGTCGGGATGTGCTGCCAGGTGTGATTCCCGTCGCTCAACCCGCCGCGTTCCTCTTTTTCCACCGCCATCCCCAGCGATGCCGCCGCCTGCGCCCAGTGTTCAAACAGCCCGTTGCTCGCGTCATTCGGCGACCACGGCTCGGTGCGTTCCAGCAACTCCACCGAGACATCGCACGGGAAACCGTCCGTGGCGCTGGACACCGTTGCCTGCCCGTTGAGCGCCATCATCGCCGCAACGCCATCCTCAAACACATCCGGGTGGAAGGTGCGCATTTCCACCCGCGCTTCGGCGTGATGCGGCACGCGGTTCACCACCGACCCGCCACGTACCGTGCCGACATTGTAGGTCAAATCGCGGTCGTAATCGGTCAGCGCGGCTACTTTTGGGATGACCTCCGCCAGTTGGACAATGGCATTTGCGCCGTTGGCGTGCTGGTTGCCGGCATGGGCAGAACGCCCGGACACGGTGATGCGGTATTCCGCTTTGCCCTTTCGCGCCGTGACCAGCTTGAAGGTGCGTTTGCCCAGATTTCCCGCCTCAAAAACCAGATTCGCCAGCGCACCGGCAAGCCGCTCGCGGCACAGCGCGCCAAAATCGACCGAAAGTCGTTCTTCCGCCGCGTTGAACAGTACCACCCATGTCACCGCATCAAACTCTTCCGGTGCGATGGTGCGCAGTGCGTCCAGCGTCATCAGCGCCAGCACGTTGCCGCCTTTCATATCCACCGTGCCCGGCCCGTAAATGCGATTGCCTTCCGGTCGCCACCGAAAATTGTGCGCGGCTTCCTCTTCCGCCGAAAAAACGGTGTCCAAATGCCCCACCAGCCCTATTTTTCTACCGGATTTTCCGGCGCGAGTGAGTATCATATGTTTCCCGAAGGCGGGATTCTCCGCCTGAATCATTTCGGCGGTGAAGCCCAATTCCGCAAATGCCTGCGCGGTGATTTCGCCCACCGCGTTCACGCCGGTGGGGTTGATGGTGAAACTGTTGATGTCCACCATCTGTTTCAATAAATCCAAATATTCGGAGAGTTTTGGGGAAAGGTAGGTTTGAAGTTGGGTATGCATAAAGTATCCTTTTCTGTTTGTTCAATTGCGTGAAACGTGATGCGTGAGAATTCGTCACGTTTCACATTTTCACGAATCACGGTATCAGTCCATACGCTTGCGCCAGAATTTCAATGGGGTGTACCAGTTTTGCAACGGTGTGATGTTCAATCTGCCAGCGGCACGTCTCGCTGTCGCACACGGCAATTTCCGACCCCGATGCGGCGATATGGTCGAAAATCGGTTTTCCCACTGCCGTCGCAATGTCGTATTTTTCTTTTTTGTAGCCATACGTGCCGGCAATGCCGCAACATTCCGCCTGAATATGGTCAACTTTTACGCCGGGAATCAATTTCATTAATTCGATGGCGGGTAGCCCGATATTGTGTGCCTTCAACTGGCACGGCGAATGGTACGGCAGAGTGGTATCCATCGGCTGAAAATCGGTGCGGAGTTCGCCATCATTTGCCAAATTTAGTAAAAATTCGGAAATATCGTAGGTTTGCGCGGCGACATCTGCCGCTTCGGGGGTGTTGACATCCAAAATGTGCCGATAATCCGATTTGAGGGTGAGGGTGCAACTGGTGGATGTGCCGACAATCGGGATGCCGCGCCGGGCGTATTCCGCAAGCGAGGTCAGATTGAAATCGGCGTTTTTGCGGGCGGCGTCAAATTCCGCGTTGGAAAGCATGGGCAATCCGCAGCATACCTGTGGCGGAATTAGCACCTCGAAGCCGTTATGCTCCAAAATCGCCACCGCCGCCTTGCCGATGCGCGGCTCGTAATAATTGGTGCTGCATCCGTGAAAATAGACGACTTGCTTTTGGGGCGTTTCTGTCAGCGCATCAACGGTTTTGCGTTTTTTATGCACGCCGTTGAACCAGCCGCGAAAGGTCTCGAAAGAGAACATCGGCATGGGCGCAAAGCGGTGAATGCCCATCACCCATTCCACGGCAATGCGGATGAGCCGGTTGCTGAACAGCGCGTTGGCAATCGGCGCAACGGGGCTGCCGAGTTTGCCCAGCAGTTCGCTGCGCCCCAGAATGCGGTTTCGCAGGGGGATGCGCTCGCGCTGGTAGAGTTTGGCGCGCCCTTTGGCGTTCATCTCCATCACTTTTACGCCGTGCGGGCAGACCATCGTGCAGACACCGCACCCACTGCAATAATCGAGGCTGTAATCCACCGAAATATCGTGCGGGTTGCGCAATCGCTGTGCCTGCGGACCGACGAACTTCGGTCCCGGAAACAGGTCGGTAACATTATGGACGGGACACATGCTGGTGCAAATATTGCATTTGATGCACAAATCGGCGCTGTAT
>CAYZQQ010000126.1:0-8550 GCA_964480075.1 uncultured Anaerolineaceae bacterium | reverse complement strand
ATTGAGCCGGCGCCGGAGCCGCGCACATTCCACCAGATATTATTTTCGCGGGCATAGCGGCACAAATCCCACACAATTAAAAAATAAATATCAAAATTCATGCCGCTGATAATGCCGAGTTCGTGTTCTTTCCGCTCCTGAATTTCGGGGCTGGCGGCACGGTCGCCATACACTCGTATCAATCCTTCATCGGTCAATTGGCGCAAAAAAGTTTTGTAATTGTGTTCCGGCGGCATCACATTAACGGGCAAATCGGGCAGATGGTAGCTTTTATCTTCCAAATCCACCGCGCACATCTCGGCGATTTTCACCGTGTTGGTAAAAGCGCTATTTGGCATATCTGCCAACGGGCGGAAAGCCTCGCGCATCTCCTGCTCGGATTTTAAATAGTAGCTGTTACCGTGCATTCGCATGCGCTTTTGGTCGGTTACCAGCGAGCCGGTCTGCACGCACAGCAGGGTATCCTGCGCCACAGCTTGGTCGGCATGGGCATAATGGACATCGTTGGTGACAACCATTTCCAACTGATATTTTTTCGCCCATTCAAACAACGTTTTGTTAATTTTGGTCAGGGTTGGAATTTGGTGTTCCTGCAATTCGATAAAAAACCGTTCGCGCCCGAATACTTCCATATACCATTCCAGGCGGCTCATCGCCAGCTCAAAATTGGCGGGGATTTTTTCATCATTCAGCAAAAAAGGAATCTCTGCCGACATGCATCCGGAGGTGCAGATTAACCCGTCGCTGTGTGCAGCCAGATAATCGGCATCAATGCGAGGTTTGTAATAAAATCCACCCAATTGAGCATCGCTGGCAATTTTCAGTAAATTTTTGTAGCCGGTCATATTTTGCGCCAATAGCAACAAATGGTGGCGATATTTGTCTTTTAACGGGTCTTTGCTACCCATCGGTCTGCCAAAGGGAGTTAAATATGCCTCCACGCCGATGATGGGTTTTATGCCGGCGCTTTTTGCGACGCGGGCGAACTCAATTGCTCCGTGCATCACCCCGTGGTCGGTCAATGCCAGAGCGGATTGCTCCAGCTCCACTGCGCGGTTCACCAAATCTTTCGGGCGCGAAAGCCCGTCAAGCAGCGAATATTCGGAGTGGACATGCAGATGCACAAAATCAGACGCCATAACGCTTTCCTCTACAAAACAACCTATGCAACCGGTGGGGAGAACACCCCACTACATATAGAAATTTAATTACCATAGGGTACAAGATATTGGGCTAACGTGCAAGAATATATCTGGCAATATTATACCACATAATTGGCAAATCCACCGAACTTTATTGCGGGCAATATGGCTGTTGCAAATTGGGAAGAGGCAATATCCGTGATAGCTTTGGCGTATGGTACATCCGTTTGACAGCCCCATATTTTGCGGGTAACATGATTCTACTGTTCCGGTGATGGAGTTCACCGCAAATGCCTGCCGGCTGATGACTCCTGCCCATATCCATTGGGCGGGATTTTTATTTTTCAGGAATGAAGCTATGAGCAAACCTTTGGGCTATTTCGATGTGAAAGAAGCGCTAAATGAAAGCGGGTGTCCCGTTTGCCGGTTGGAAGCTCACACTGCCGATACGGCGATTGACTCGCTGTTGTGGGAATCGGTGAACGATGTTCCCACCCGCCATCAACTCAACGCCGCGCGCGGATACTGCCACCTCCACGCCGAAAAAATGGTGCGGAACGGCGCAGCGCTGGGCGTTTCTATTTTAATGCGCGATGTGGTTCACACCGTGGCAGAAATTTTATCGACTGGCACATTCCAAGCATCGCCGGGGCTGGCGATGCGCCAAAAATTGCCGGTACTCAATCACCGCAATTCTCCGGCTACCGCCGCGCTGGTAAAGGCGCTATCGCCCCAAACGGAATGTCCCATTTGCGTTATTCAACACGCAGCGGGTATCCGCTATTTACGCACATTGGTGGAATTTTTTATCGGCGTGGATGCACTTTCGGAGGATTACCGCCACTCTGACGGGCTGTGTCTGCCTCATTTTCGGCAGGCGTTGAGATTTGTGACCGCTGCAGCGACATTCGACGCGCTGGCAGATGCTCAATGGCACATTTGGCAGCAACTCACCGACCAACTTGACGAGTTCATCCGCAAAAACGACCATCGATTTCAGCACGAGAAAATGGGGCGGGAAAGCGATGCATGGCAACGCGCGCTGAAAACCGTTTCGGGGAACGAATGATATGGATTTGATTACGCTCCATTTGCGACTGGCATTGAAAAAGCCGGGGTGTGCGTTGTGCCGATTGCGGCAGGAAACCGGCACGCGATATATCACCGGTTTATTGCACGAAAATGTAAATGATATGACCACCCGCACGCATTTGGCGCACAGCTTGGGGCTGTGTCCCGACCATGCCTGGCAATTGCAGGCTATTGAGCTGGACCATTGGCATAACGGGTTGGGAACAACCATCATTTACAATGATTTGACCGAGCGTGTGCTGCGAGCCATTGAGACAACTTCTGCCCGCCACCGGCATTCCATCCCGCCCGTTACAACTCGTTTGGAAAACGTGCGCCACCGATTGCGCGATTGGGGGACGGTGGGACAATGGCTATCAGGGTTACTGCCCCCGCCGCGTCCCGGACAAGCATTACTGGCGGCATTAACGCCCACCGAACCATGTCGCGTGTGTGAAACCGAGCATCGCAGCGGTGAAACATACGCGCTGTGGCTGGCGCGAGCTTTGACCGACCCCAAATTTCAAGCGCTGGTTACTGCCTCTGACGGCATCTGTTTGCCACACCTGCGCCAGATTTTATCGCTGGCAGAAAGTCCGGCGGCAGTTGATTTTCTGACTGCCGACACCCGGCGTCGATTAGCGCAATTGCATCACCGGTTGAGCGAATATGGTCGTAAACAACAGTGGCAATATCACACCGAAACAGTATCTCCGCCGGAAGAAACAGCGTGGGCGCGGAGTATCGCTTTTTTTGCCGGCGAAGCATCGCCCGCATCCAGTGTTCGGGTGCAAAAAGCCCGCACCGATGCACTGTGGCTGGCTGTTTTGCAAAAACAAACAAACGTGCCATCAGCCGTGGCGCGTTCAATTGAAAAAAATATCCCGGGCAGATAGCGGCAGTAACTCATTCCGTAACAGGCTGTGTCCGCAGTCCGGGTACTTTTCCTTGAATATACGCCGCAATCAATGCTGCTTGATGTGGTTTACACCCCACAAAATAGGTGGCATGGTCTTCGCCCTTGAGTTGAATTGCAACCCCATTTTCAAACGTTTTCAACCCCACCATTTTGCGTCCCATCCGCATAAAGGTAAACGAGTGGCTGGGAAAAACAAGCCGGGCATTGGTCAAAAACAGATTTCCATCATCCTGCCATGTTAGCTTCGCATTGGGGATTTTCCCGTTGGGAAAACGGTTGCCGCCCGGTTGTAGCGCAGGTCCGTGTGCCCGGCGCAAACCATCCACATGTAAAAAACAGGTTTCACGCAGTTGTCCCAGCAATATTTGCGCCAGCACACTGGCAGGGGGATTCATATGTTCCAAGTTCCCCGCAGCAAATTCTATCAGCACTGCGTCAGAATATACGTGCTCGCGAAACAGTTCCAATTCCGCCAGCGAGAATTTTTGCCCTACAATACTTTTCCGCGCTATATCGTACCCCTCGCCGATTGATTGCACGATATACTGCGGCTGCGATTTGCGGAACAATTTCGTTTTCGGGCTGAGTGTCAGTCCGCAATTAGAGCAGCTATATGTGTTGCCCGTCGCAGAAATCGGCGCTTGATGGCACACCGGGCACGATGAAAATAATTCGGTTTTCATATTACACCTTCTGATACGATAATATCGTTTTGCGCGCCATTATATCAGTGTTTGCGCCAATAGGCGAAAATAGCTTTCTCACGAACAATTTTGCCAGCCCATGGGGCAATGGTATAATGTTGCCGGTTCGTTGCCGCAGTCGTTTCAGTGGGCAAACAGTTTTTCACCCCGGAAATCGGATTGGTTTATGCATAAAAACATCGAGCGCACCGCTTGGGTCATCTTAATAGCCTCCTTTTTTACGTTTTGTGCGCTTGCCGTCGGTATTCCGCTATCGGTACGAGCCTATCTTTTTAACACCATCCAAACCCATACTTCCACGCTCACATCCATTCGAGGAACAGTGCTGGAAAAACCGGCGGACGACCAAACTCCCATCCCGATTACGTCCGGCACATCCGGCGCTATAAACGAACTGACCATCATCTCTACGGACGATACATCGCAGGCGGTGTTGACTTTTTTTGATGGCAGTGTGGTAACGCTGTACAACAATACCACCGCCATTTTGCACCGCTCGCGCGAACCGCGATACAGCATCAGCCCCTACCCCGCCGAGTTGGGGATAGAGTTGGTGCAGGGTCGCATCCGCACCAAAGTTTCATCCACGGCAGGCAAACGGATATTTTGGGTACACACGCCGCATGGAAAGATTAGTATGTCGGCAGGGAGTTTTGCGGTAGAAGCGCAAAATGCGGCGACGCGCATCACAACACGAGCCGGCGTGGCTCAGGTAACAGCGCAAGACTCCCCTGTAATATTGCACGAAGGCGAGCTGACGACCATCGGCGTTAACGAGCCGCCCACCCCCCCCACGACCGCCGAGCAGAATCTCATCGCTAACGGTGATTTTTCGTTGGGGTTGACCGAAGTATGGCAGCCGCAGGTATATGTTCCCGCTGACCCGTTGACCGGCACGCAAAAAGCCATCTCTATCGCGTACAAAAGTTCGCTGACCAAGTTTGACCCGGTAAACGTGGTGACATCCACTTTGGCAATGGAAGCTATTGGCGGGCAAATTGTGCTGCACTTTCACAGTTCCGGTACAAATAATGTGCATACCGAAGCCAGCATCGAGCAGATTATCAACAAAGATGTGCAAGATTTCCGCTCGCTGCGGGTGAACGCCCAAATTCGGGTGAACAGCCAATCGCTGCCCGGCGGGGGTCAGTTGGGCACTGAATTTCCGGTGATGCTCCAGCTCAATTTCCGCGATGTAACGGGTAACGACCGCTCATGGTATCGCGGCTTTTACTATCAACCGGCTCCCAGCAATTATATTTTGTACAACGAAGCGGATAATAACAACGAAAGTGTTGCCCAATTTTTGTGGTATCCGTATGAATCGGAAAATCTATTGCAGGATTTGGGTGATGAAAAACCCGTTTTCATCAAATCCATCCGCGTTTATGCCTCCGGCTGGCTGTACGATAGCATGGTAACCGATATAAAATTACTGGCAGAGGATTAATTATGGCGCGGTGGTGGCTCATTCCGGTCGCAGCGCTATTTCTGCTGGCTGCGCTGTATCAGTTGAATTTGCCCGGACTGCATTATGATGAAGCCTTTGAGGCTGTGCCGGCTGTGCAACTGCTGCGTCATCAACCCGTGCAAGCCTTCCGCGATAGCGCCATCACCCTGTTTGGCGCCCAATTTCCCCTGACCACTCAAGATTATATCGGCGCGCTGAACATCTATTTCAGCCTGCCGTTTCTCGCGCTCGGCGGCTTCACGGTGACGGCTCTCCGGGCGTATGCCGTCACCATCGGGCTGATAACCCTGCTGCTGGCATACACCTTCACCGCCGACCTGACCCGCAATCGGTGGGCGGGGGTGGCGGCGGCAGCCCTGCTGGCTGTCAACCCGACCTTTATTTTCTGGACGCGGCAGGGAATTTTTGTCACCGCCATTAATGCCGCTATTGGGCTGACGGCGGCATGGAGCTGGCTGCGCTGGCATCGCACGCGCCGTTTTCGGTGGGCACTGGCGGGAGCATTTCTGTTCGGATTGGGGATTTACGGCAAGTTGCTGTTTCTGTGGCTCATTGCCGCGCTGTTTGGCGCGTATATGCTGGCAATTTGGGCTGACAGACACGTGCCGGAGACCCTGTCCGCACTGCGCCGCGAATGGTCGCCGGGGCGCGCCGCCGGATTGCTGGGCGCGGGCGCACTCGGCATGCTGCCATTAATTGGGTATAATTTCCAGACGGGCGGCACCTTCAAGAATATCGGGCAAAATGCCGCCACATCCTATTATGGGGTGGACAATTCTGCCGTACTGCCAAACCTGCTCACCCGTTTGGGGCAGGTGATGACCCTGCTGGATGGCGGGCATTTCTGGTATCTCGGCGGGGTTTTCCGCAACCCGTTGCTGCCCGTTATTTTTGGGATGGCGCTGCTGGCAGCCGGATGGCTCGCCGTGCGGCGGCGCAATCCACGGGCGATAATCGCATTTGTGATAATATTTCTGGTTGCCGTCGAAAGCATCGTCACCGTTTCCGCACTGTGGATTACCCATTTCGCCATCATCATGCCCTTCCCCGCGATTGCGCTGGCGGCAACCGGCGCGGAACTCCGCCGCACCTTCCCCCGCCAAACCGCCATCACCCCGATATTGCTGGCATTGCTGGCGCTGGCAGTGGTGTCTGACGGCGCAACGACCGTGCGGTATCATCGGGCGCTCACCGTGTCAGGCGGGCTGGGCGACCATTCGGATGCGGTGTATGATATGGCAGACTGGCTCACGGAACATGCGGGCGGGCGCACGGTGGTGGCGATGGATTGGGGGTTATCCGCGCCGGTGACGTTTCTAACCGGCGGGACGGTCACACCGGTGGAAGTGTTCGGGTATAACTGGGGGGATGTGCGCCGCTTCGATGCCATCATCGGCAAGCATTTGCAACCCCACGGGGCGATTTTCCTGTGGCGCGCGCCGGACATCATTATTTTTGACCGCAGTCCGGCATTCAAATCGCTGTATCAGCCGCAAAATTTGGAAGAAGATATTCTGGCGGCATTTTACGACCGCAGCGGCACGCCCCTTTACGGCGCAACCGAACTCGTGCCGGTTGGAACTGCCAAAAACAAACCGAAATAAACTACAAATTGCGAGTGACGAATGACGAATGACGACAAACAAAAAACCAACTTTCAGCGACTGAATCAGGCATTAATTTTTGCCGCGCGCGCCCACGATGGGCAGCAGCGCAAAGGCACGGACATCCCGTACATCATCCATCCGGTCATGCTGGCGATGAGATTGCTCACGATGGATTGCGCGGAAAATGTAGTGATTGCCGCACTGCTGCACGATACGGTGGAAGACACTGCCATCACGCTGGAAGATATTTCGCGGGAATTTGGCGCGGAAGTGGCGGAAGTGGTCGCCGCCGCCAGTGAACCGGAACACAGCACGGCGCGATGGGAAACCCGCAAACAGCACACCATTGATTTTTTGCGCGATGCACCGCTGCCGGTAAAATTGCTCGCCTGCGCCGACAAACTGCACAACATCCAATCTATGCAGAGCGATTTCGCCCGGCAGGGTGAACGGGTGTGGGAACGGTTTGCACGCGGGCGCGAAAAACAGGCATGGTATTATCGCAGATTGGCGAAAAATTTACCGGCGGGGGTGGCTTTGCCGGAAATGCACCCCATCTTTGCCGAATTTGCCGAAGCCGTAGATAATTTATTCGGGAAATAGTAGCCTCCAATGCCCAATCACACATTATGACTGACAAATTATCTTTTTTGCAACCAAAGATTACCAGCCCTGCCGATAAATTGCGCCGCAATTTGACCGAATTGGAGCGGATTGTTTCCCTGCCGAAAAACGAGCTGGGAACACAGGCACGCCCTTTTCTTTCGCAGGTGGATGATATTTATGCGACATTGTCACGGCTCACCGCAAACGGCGCGGATTTATCAGCGGAACAGGTACGGTTTGATGACATCGTGGCGCGTATGTCGCAACGCGCGGAAACATTTCTTGCCGCGATTGGCAAAACGCAAATGGTTGCCACCCGCCCGGAAAACGCCACGCGGGAGGCGCAACCGTGGTATTTTTTGGATGAAATTGCCCGCGACAACAAAGCGCAGCGTATGAAACCATATTTCCGCATTCTGGGGATTGCCGTCGGCATTGTGGGAATTGTGTGGCTGGCGTTCAACACCTTTTTAAAACCCGACCCCGCCACGGTGGCAAGAACCACCCATTTCGACAAAGCCATGGAACTCGCCACCGCGCAAAACTATCCCGCCGCAATCGCCGAAATTGACCGCGTGCTGGAAATCTTGCCGGATGATGTGGATGCGCGGGTTTTCAAAGCGGTGCTGCTGCAAAAAACCGGCGACGCCACCGCCGCAAAAACCTTGCTGGACGAAGCCAACGCACTGGCTGAAACAAATTCCGCTGTTCCGCTCGCGGCGGCGCGGCTGTGGCAGCAACTGGGCGAACCGCGCACCGCCATCTCGCTGGCGGAAGGCGTGCTGGAACAGCACCCTGATTCGGCAGAAGCGTGGTATATCGCCGGACAATCGCACGCCGCGCTCGGCGAAACCGCAGAGGCGCGGACGGCGCTCTCAAAAGCAGCGGAACTCGCGTTGGCACAGGGTAACGATTCGCTGTACGTCATCGCTAAAACCAATTTGACGTATTTATTGCCAACGGGAGGCAATTAAAATTGGGTCTTTGGGAATTTGTGGGGTTAGCCCCGAAATAAATTTCAGGGCTAAAA